>CAZARY010000168.1:0-4493 GCA_964487675.1 uncultured Clostridia bacterium
AGTCACCTTCTACTTAATTATTTGAAGGGATCAAAGAAAGCTATTTGTGGTCATATGTCAATTATTAAGTAAAACCCTAGTAAAAAGAACTTGAATCTGTATAAAGAACCTGAATAAGAACCTCAATATAAAAAACTGAATACTGACTAAGGCCCCTAAAAAGGACTCTAAACAGAGAGAAGGGTGTCGTTAATGCATAACACCCTTCTCTCTGTTGGCACTCAGCGCTCGCCTGTTAAAATCATTATACCATAATTTACTAGCATATTATCACTAGCATAGTATCAATGCTATAATCTTGAAAAATAACTTTACTACTTCACGATGATTGTTGTGGATTGGCATTTTTGAGAAACCGTGCTGCTAACTGAACCAAGAGAATAACCACCTCCACTTCTGCCTCTGCCCCCCATTACAACCATGTCTACTTGTTCCTTTGCTGCTGCGTCACAGATGACTTCTCCCGGCTCTCCTTCTCTCAACATTAATTTTACCGGGATGCCTTTATCCTCAAATGATTTAGCTGCCCGGGCAAGAAAATCCCTTCGACTGCTGATCTGCTCTTTCAGTTCTTCTTGTCCACCGACCTTTTCAAGGTCTTCCATTTGTTTTCGCACTTCGTTGGAAGAAACCCCTTCATAAAATACGTTTAAATCCATTTGAGAAGATTCGAGTTGATATGCGTGAAGTAATATGACTTCTCCTGCTGAAAGGCCCTCAGCTATGTTTACTGCTTCCTGAATGGTTTTATCACTGTGTTTAGATTCATCCGCACACACCAACATACGCATGGACACCCCTCCTCGGTTTGCGCAAATCCTTGTTTTGTATATATTGGATTCCTTACGGGTAAAATCCTGCTCACATTGCATTAAAATTTTAAAATTTTAATGCAATGTGAATTTGAAGAGCAACTAATATTGATATTTGTCATTATCGAAGATAGATAAACAAGCACTTGTCAGTTGAAGCAAACTTAAGAATTACTTATATTATTCGATACATTGGAATGAGAATAGAAATATTGGTGTATTTTTGACTTCAGAAAGATTTGATAAAACATTTTTTTATCATTTAAAGTGAAAAACCAGAAAAATGAGGTGAATAATAAATAAACATAAAGAAAATCACAGAATTCCTAGGAGGCAGAAGGATGCCAAACGCATTTATGACAACCCTTTTAGATTTTTGGGAATACTTTTTGAGCCAAACGGATACAGCTTTTATCAGGTTCATTGAGCATTTTCAGCTGGTGCTTATTGCGGTTATTCTTTCAGTAGTCATCGGGGTTGGATTAGGGTTGGTATCAGTATATCACAAGCCTTTAGCCAACGCAGTGCTAACAGCAAGTCAGGTTTTTATGACGATCCCCAGCTTAGCCATGATGGCTATGTTGATTCCATTGTTAAGAATTGGTTTTTACAATGCTCTAGTAGCGCTTATTTTGTACTCCTTGCTTCCCATCGTGCGAAACACTTACACGGGAATCAATGAAATAGACCCTAAAATCATTGAGTCTGCAAAGGGTATGGGGATGAGTGAGCAAAAAATAATGTGGAAAATTAAGATTCCCATTGCCCTTCCCGTGATATTGGCTGGTATAAGAACTGCTACCGTTATGCTGGTGGGGATCGCTGCTATTGGTTCTTATATTGGTGCTGGCGGATTAGGAGAATTTATTTTTAGAGGGATAGCCAGGACTCACCCACAGATGATACTGGTTGGCGCCATTGGCGTATCTATTATGGCAATTGCTCTGGACTTGATTTTGGGGTGGGCAGAGAAAGCTGTTTTGACCCGGCAAAGTTAAAAATTTTAGCATGGGAGGATCCTATGAATGATAAGATTTGAAAATGTGACTAAATATTTTCCTAAAGCAGAGGGACCGGCTGTAAAAAACTTGTCAATGGAAATTCCTGAAGGCCAAATAACTGTTTTGGTAGGCCCTTCGGGGTGCGGTAAAACCACTACAATGAAAATGGTGAACCGATTGTATGAATTAACCGAAGGGAAAATATATGTGGATGGTAAAGATATTTGTGAAGTAGACCCGATTGAACTGCGATTAGACATAGGGTATGTCATTCAAGAAATCGGGTTGTTTCCCCATTTATCTATTGCTGATAATGTGGCAACGGTTTTGTATGAAAAGAAATGGTCCAAAGAAAAAATTCGTCAGCGGGTGGATGAACTCCTTGATTTAATGGGATTAGATCCAGATATTTATCGCTACAGAAAACCTTCGAAATTAAGCGGTGGTCAAAAACAAAGAGTGGGTGTTGCCAGGGCTATGGCAGCAAACCCTCCTATAATGTTAATGGATGAACCTTTTGCTGCTGTAGATCCTATTACAAGGGAAAGACTACAAAACGAATTTTTAGAATTACAGGCAAAGCTAAACAAAACAATTATTTTCGTCACCCATGATATAGATGAAGCGATCAAAATGGGAGATATGATCGCTGTTATGCAAGAGGGAAGTATTGTTCAATACGATACACCGAAAAAAATGCTAGAAAATCCCGCGGATGATTTTGTGGAAAGCTTGGTAGGTGGAGAACGGGCAGTAAAAAGCCTTTCATTAATGAGGATCGATGAAATAATGAGAAGGCAAGTTAGCTCAATGTCCGAGCAGGTTAGCATAAAAGCGGCAAAAGAGCAACTACGTGCCCAACACCTAAATGTCGCTGCGGTAGAAAACGAGGAAAACCGTTTTCAAGGGTTTGTCAGTAACTCCGATGTGGTGGAATCTGGAGATACCGTGGAGGATGTATACCGCACCTCTGAACTTTGGCTAAGCAAATCAGACAATTTAAGTGAAGCATTATCTTTGATGCTGGAGACTAACTCTTATTACATTCCAATTGTAGATGACAATGATACATTGGAAGGGATCGTGACTATAGAAGATATTTTCAAGGCGGTGGGGAATAATGCGCGCTGAAAAAGTAATTGATAGGGAAGAATCAGAGCAAACTTCCTTTATTCAGGAATTTGTAAGTATTTCGAAAAAGTATTCGCATATATGGTTGCCTATTTTTTACGTTCTAATGGGTGCAGCCGTGATTATCTTAAACATTGAATTTCCAGTTGATGATTACACGGCAAGATGGCTAACATACGAGCGAGCGCTGGGCATGCTCGTGGAAATGTTAATCCTCGTTTTAGTTGCTATAGCAGGAGCTGTTGCCCTCAGTGTGCCTTTGGGGATTTTGATTACCCGACCTACTTTTCGATGGTTGACCCCGTTGGTTGACAATGTTGTTAACGTTGGGCAGACCATTCCCAGTATTGCATTACTTGCCCTGGCGTATACATTTTTGGGTATTGGTTTCCAAACTGCGTTGTTTGGATTATGGGTCTATTCACTGCTTCCCATTTTAAGAAACACTTCTGCCGGGTTACAAAGCGTAGAATCCGGCATTTTGGAATCTGCTAAAGGGATGGGGATGACGCCCTTTAGAATTTTTCTAAAAATCGAATTTCCTCTGGCTTTACCTGTTATTATGGCAGGGATTAGAAATTCCATGGTGATTTGTGTTGGGGCAGCAACTTTGGCTACTTTTATAGGAGCCGGCGGGTTAGGAGATCTAATAGTAACTGGGCTTTCCATGATGCGTTATCAAATCATATATGTGGGAACCATATTATCAGCTTTAATGGCCCTATTTTTCGATAATATCTTGGGGACTTTTGAAAACTACTTGTTGGAAAGGGAATAAAATTTACTTTTTATTTGGATGAGATTTGGGAAAATTGGCTGCTGCATTATAAATAATAATGTATATAAAAATGACAAGGAGGGGTTATAGTGAAATTGACAAAAGTTTTAGCTATAGCAGTGATTTCATTGGGTATGGTGTTTGCAGGTTTCGGATGTGAAGGCGGCGAAGGTGCAGGTTGGAGTTTTGGTTCAGACCACGAATACGCTACCAGGGATGATGGGTTAGAAGGCCTATACGAAACGTATGGATTTGAGTTTGACCACGAAGAAGTCATGGATGCTGGCGTTGTATATGCTGCTTTGAGGGATGGAGAAGTAGACGTGGCCATGGGGTATTCCACTGACGGCCGGGTAGAAGAGTTTGGTCTGATGAACCTTGAGGATGGCAAGGAGTTTCACCCAGTTTATAATGTGGCCCCTATCATGAGAGAAGACGTTTACGAAGCGCATCCGGAATTGGAAGAGATATTGGAAGAAGTTAGTGATATTCTTGATAATGACATTATGCAAAATTTAAACCGAAGAGTAGATATTGAGGATGAAACGCCAGAAGAAGTAGCAGAAGATTTCTTACTGGAACATGAACTCATTACAGGAGAAGAAGGCAATGGTGAGGGCCCCACAATTTCAGTAGGATCCAAGGAATACACAGAGCAATTAATTTTGGGTCAAATGACCGTGATATTGTTAGAGGAACATGGTTTTGATGTAGAAGACAACACAGGCCTTGGAGGCACCGACGTGTTGAGACAGGCCCTATTGGATGGTG
>CAZARY010000169.1:0-4480 GCA_964487675.1 uncultured Clostridia bacterium
CCCAGCGAAATTACGCCTTGCACCACCGTGAAAATTTTTGAGTTAATGGAAGAAGCAGGTATACCAAGTGGTGTGGCCAATTTAGTGCTGGGACCTGGAAGCAAGGTGGGCGCTGAATTGTCTATACATAAAGATGTAGATATGATTTCGTTCACAGGTGGCATCGATACTGGCAGAAAAATCATCCAGGGCGCAAGCCACAATGTAAAGAATATTGCCCTGGAACTGGGCGGAAAAAATCCAAATATTATTTTTGCCGATACGGATCTGGAACTGGCTATTGATCAGGCAATGAATGGAGCGTTTTTTCATGCTGGACAGGTTTGTTCGGCGGGGGCGCGCCTACTGGTAGAAGAGCGCATGTATGACAAATTAATTCCTGAACTGATAAACCGCGTATCCCAAATTCAAGTGGGGGATGGCTTAGAAAAAGATACAGAAATGGGTCCGCTGGTTTCCGAGGAACACTTGGAAAAAGTGGAAAATTACGTTCGTATAGGTCGGGAAGAAGGGGCTACTATAGAATTGGGCGGCAAGCGCCCGGATGATCCAAAGCTTCAGAATGGGTTTTTCTTTTTACCCACCATAATGACCAACTGTCATGCAGACATGCATGTTATCCAGGAAGAAGGATTTGGCCCCGTGTTGACAGTAGAAACATTTACCACTGAAGAAGACGCCATCAGTAAAGCGAACCACACAATATATGGCTTGGCCGGAGGGGTTTTCAGCCGTGATATCGAGAAAGCGCAAAGAATCGCCAACCGGCTGCGGGCAGGCACGGTTTGGATCAATGAATTCCATCCCTTTTATGCCCAGGCACCCTGGGGCGGCTATAAACAATCTGGCATCGGCCGGGAACTGGGACATCTCGGTTTTGAAGAATACACTGAAACAAAACACATCTATAGAAATACCGATCCCAAACCCTTGCATTGGTTTGCTGCAAAAGTGCGTCGCGATTGAGCTAACCCACTCCGCTTCAATTCAATCGATGGTTTATACCGCATCGCTAAGGTGTTTTTGTGGTATTTTATTTGGTGCAGAAGTTTGGTGCAGAAGCATACTATGAGTATGCATATTCAGCAAGAAAACCTGTAAATCTATTTTTATGACAAAATAAGCAGAAAGCCTACTGCTTTAGCATGCGCTAGTTTGTTTTAGTTGTGGGCGCATATCAAGCAAATAAGCACTTATCTTGTAGAAAGGAGCCCCCTGAATGACTCATAAACGGATCACGGATAGAAATTTTACCCGGTATGGCCTCAATATGAATCCGGTGGTGTCGCTGGTCAGTGGTCTTTTCATCTTATTTTTCTCAGTTTACGCCCTGTTTCGGCTTGACCAGGTTAATGAATTATTTACGGCTTTAAACAATTATATTACGATCCATTTTGATTGGGTGTTTATACTGAGCAGCACCTTTTTTGTGATTATCTGCATCGGTCTGGCTGTCTCTAAGCTTGGGGACGTGCGAATCGGCGGGTTAGACAGTGAACCTGAATTCACCAATTTTGCCTGGTACTCCATGTTAATCTCTGCTGGTATGGGGATTGGATTGATGTTCTGGGCAGTGGGTGAGCCACTTACCCATTTTATGGTAGAACCGCCTGTATTTTCCAGCGAAGATGAAGCGTCCACTGCTTTAGCGGCCACTTTTTTACACTGGGGGCTCCATCCTTGGGGAATCTATGCTCTAATGGCGCTGGGCCTGGCTTATTTTGCGTTTAATAAAAAGCTGCCCCTGTCATTGAGATCGGTGTTTTATCCTTTCCTGGGCGATAAAATTTACGGTGTGCCAGGAGATCTGATAGATACTTTTGCCGTGTTAGCCACCATGTTTGGATTGGCGACTTCTTTGGGACTGGGGACCATGCAGATCAACAGCGGTCTCAACTACATCTTTGGCATTCAGGAAAGCGTGGTTGTCCAAGTATCCATCGTGGCGGGTGTCACTTTTTTGGCAGTGATTTCTGTACTGGCCGGTATTAAAAAAGGGGTAAGATTTTTATCGGAAATGAATATGAGACTGGCTTTTGTCTTTGTGACCTTAATCTTTCTCCTAGGCCCGACCGCCTACATACTAAGATTATTTATTAATGCAACCGGTCTGTATTTTAGTAATATCGTAGAATACGCCATGTTTTTATCTATAGGAGGCGATGCCGCTGCGTGGCAAGGAAATTGGACCATCTTTTATTTGGCCTGGTGGATCTCCTGGTCGCCATTTGTAGGCATGTTTATAGCGAGGATTTCGAAGGGGCGTACCATACGTGAATTTATAGTAGGGGTTTTGATCGTCCCCACACTGCTTTCATTCTTTTGGCTCTCGGTTTTTGGCGGAACTGCCATCCATTTAGACGAGAGGGCTGGGGGCACCTTGTTTGAGACGGTACAGGACAATTATCCCGTGGCGCTGTTTGAAATGGTTGAGCTTTTGAATATGCCATTTTTGACTGTGCTGCTGCGAATGGGTCTCTTTATTGTCGTTACCGCTCTTGTGATGGCTTATTTTATAACTTCATCCGATTCAGGTTCGCTGGTTGTGGATAAATTAACATCGGGGGGCATTATAAGCTCACCCAGACATCAGCGGGCTTTTTGGGCTATTATGGAAGGGTTGGTAGCCGCTACATTGCTCATAATAGGAGGCGAAAAAGCACTTGAGGCTTTGCAGACAGCGGTCATAACAGCAGGCTTGCCCCTGGCTGTCATTCTTGTATTGATGTGCTTTGCCTTGATCAAGGGCATTTCTCATACCCATGCTTACCAGCAAAGAAAAGAGCGTAAACGAAAAATTTGTACGATCTTATCCGAGTTAGAAGACGACGATTAAGTAATGTGGAGCTCTTTTTTTGGTGGTTTATATTACTTGTGCTGTAAAAGAATTAATCAGTTTTAGCAAGAACATAACAATTAGAAAGGAAAGGAAAAAATGAGCAAAACGATGAGAAGTAAAAATATAACTGAAGGGATTGAAAGGGCAGCGCATAGATCATTACTTCATTGCGTTGGATTGGACAAAGAAGATTTTGATAAACCCCTGGTGGGAGTAGTTAATTCATGGAATGATATTGTGCCGGGGCATTATCATCTAAATGAAGTGGCGGAGTATGTTCGTCAAGGAATTCATGAGGCAGGAGGCCTCCCCCGGGAATTTAATACAATTGCTATTTGTGACGGTTTATGCCAGGGGCATAAAGGCATGAATTATCCTTTACCAAGTCGGGAAATCATTGCAGATTCCGTTGAAGTGATGGTCCAAGCCCATCAATTTGATGCCATGGTAATGGTTGCAGGCTGTGATAAAATAGTCCCTGCTTATATTATGGCTGCATTAAGAATAGATATACCGACAATATTTGTTACAGCAGGGCCTATGGAAGCTGGTGGTATTGGGGAATTTAGCAACATTACGCTTACAGACATGAGAGAATTCATTGGTAAAACCCAAAGTGGAGAAATGACCCTGGAAGAGCTTGAAGAAATAGAAAAACATGCGCTTCCAGGCCCTGGTGCGTGTGCTATGATGGGGACAGCGAATACAATGGGATGTTTAACAGAAGCTTTAGGTCTTTCGCTCCCTGGAAATGCCACGACTTCCGCAGTGCAAACCAGAAAGTACCGCCAGGCGAAAAGAGCCGGCCGACAAAGCATTAAATTGATTGAAAACGGAATTACGCCAAGAAATATTGTGAATAAAGATGGTATAATAAATGCAATAATTACAACCATGGCCTTGGGGGGCTCGACAAACTCTGTTTTACATCTAATGGCTATAGCAAATGAAGCCAATGTTGAATTAACACTGGATACTTTTGATAAAATTAGCAAACATACGCCGCACATATGTGATATTAAACCTTCGGGGAAATATCCGATGAGTTATCTGGATCATGAGGGTGGCGTTTATGCTGTATTAAAAGTGCTTAATGAAAAGTTGTATCCGAACCAGTTGACTGTGACTGGTGACACCATTATAAAAAATATTGAAAGATTTGCATCTACCCCTTCAGGCAAAATAATTAAACCCGTTGATAATCCTGTTCATGATAAGGGGTGTATTGCAGTCCTTAAAGGCAATTTAGCCCCCAATGGAGCAGTGGTTAAACAGTCAGCGGTCAAGCGGTCAATGCTTAGATTTATTGGAAAAGCAAAGGTTTATGATTCTATGGAAGAAGCGAATCGCCATATAATGGAAGATAAAATTAATGAGGGAACAGTCATTGTGGTA
Source organism: uncultured Clostridia bacterium (assembly GCA_964487675.1). Classification (GTDB taxonomy): domain Bacteria; phylum Bacillota; class Natranaerobiia; order Natranaerobiales; family Natranaerobiaceae; genus CAZARY01. The sequence continues at coordinate 4,235 of CAZARY010000169.1, forward strand.
CGATATGAAGGGCCTAAGGGCGGACCTGGAATGAGAGAAATGCATATGATAACTTCTTTGATAGTCGGTAAGGGTTTAGATGAGAAAGTTGCCCTTATTACAGATGGTCGTTTTTCTGGATCTACGAGAGGACCTGCGATTGGTCATATATCTCCCGAAGCTGCTGCTGGAGGGAATATTGGCGCGGTGAAAGATGGCGATGAAATAGAAATAGACATTTTAAACGGTAAAATAGAATTATTAGTT
>CAZARY010000170.1:0-4444 GCA_964487675.1 uncultured Clostridia bacterium
TTATAGAACCAGAAAGAGCTGTATTTAAAAAAGATCCAATTTGATATGTTGTCAATCCATGCGTTTGAATGTATTCATGATCAATGACTAATTCATACTGTTCTCTTGGGTCATCGAAATTTGTTTCAACCTCCCGCGTCCCTTCTACTCGGTCTACTTCCTGGGCAATTTCCCCTGACAAGCGTTCTAGTTCATCCAGATCGTCCCCTTTAACAGCTACCTCAATCCCGGCTTCACCGGTACCAGTTGCTTCAGCCATGTCTTGGGTTTCTACAGTAATATCTGCGCCAGGGATCCTTGGCAAAGTGCCTCTTATTGCTTCTGCCACTTCATAAGTTTGCAGGTCTCGGTCGCTATCGTCCACCAACCGAATACCTAAACGCGCAGAATTACCGGCTACGTCTCCGCCATCCATCACGCCAGCCATGGGACCACCGCTACCCACAGTGCTAAAGACAGTTTTTATCTCCGGTATCTCAGATAACAATTTTTCAAATTCTTTTACCTTTTCATCCGTCTCCTCGATTGGCGTTCCAGGAGCAAATTCCAATTCGATCGATATTTCTCCAGTATCCATAGGGGGAAGGAAATCTGTACCAACAATGGTGACCAATCCCATAGATAAAACCAACAACAAAAGCACAAAAGCCACTAGCCAACCTCTTTTCCCTAAGCTCCAATCAATAACCCGCTCATAGTAGCTAGTCAAAGTGCCCAGTAATTTGCTCATAAAGATTGGTATTTTCCCAGTCTTTTGCTTCATCGCCGAACCAAAGGGAAGAAATTTCACAGTCATGAGAGGGATAAGCCCGATCGCTGCAAGCAAAGAGGAGATCAAAGCAAAAGCCACAGTCCATGCCATGGGTGCAAAAATAATCTCGGCGATGCCCTCAGCAAACACAATAGGTATAAAAGCAGCCACGCTGGTTAAAGTAGCAGCTATAATTGCACCGGTCACTTCATTGCTGCCGGAAATAGCGGATTCAATAGGGGGAATCCCTTCTTCCCGTTTACGGAAAATATTCTCCAAAATGACAATGGCATTATCCACCATCATACCAATTCCCAGGGCCAGACCTCCGATCGTAATAATATTTAAAGTAAAGCCCTGGAAGTAAATCAGTATAAATGTCCCAACAACAGATAATGGCATAGCTATGGCAATAATTATAGTAGAAAGGGCACTGCCTAAAAATAACCATAAAACAAACATAGCAATGATGGCGCCAGAAAGGCCCATGATCATTATATTTTCTATAGATTCCTCTATATATTCACTTTGGTCCATGGCAATATCGAAATGAATATTACCGGGTAATTCTGCTTCCATAGCATCTAATTGGCCGTGAACTTGCCTGGCCACTTCTACGATATTTGCCCCGCTGGCAGATTGAATGGACAGGGAAATGGTAGGTTCACCGTTTAAGCGAGTTAATGGTTCTTGTTCCTCTCGTATTTCGTAAATTTCCGCAAAGTCTTCTATCCTTACAGGACCAGAAGAGGTTTGACCCACAATCATCCGCCCTATTTCTGCCACCTCGTCGAATTCTCCACGAATTTCCACTAAATATTCTTTACCTCCATCGGTTAAGGTCCCTCCAGAGGTATCAATGTTTGAAGCGGCAAGCACGTCAGAAATTTCCCCTTGAGAAACGCCATATGCACTCATCTTATAGGGGTCCGCTGCAATTTCTATTTCTCGTTCTATTCCGCCGGTGACGTTAGCTGCCGCCACCCCATCAATCCGCTCTAATCGGCTTTGAACCTGGTCTTCTGCTAAATCCGTCATTTCTTCTTGGTTTAAGTCCCCGCTCATGCCAATCTGTATAATTGGAAGCATATCCGGATCGATCTGCATGGTCATGGGATCATCAGCGCCGTCCGGCAATTGCCCCCGCACCATATCAATTGTTTCACGGGCATCAAGAGCCGCAAAATCCATATCTGTATCCCAATCAAACATGAGCACCACTTGACTTTGACCCGCTCTAGAAGTTGAACTCATAGTATCTAATCCATCCAGAGCTGAAAGAGATTGCTCCAGGGGGCGCGTCACCATGTTTTCAACTTCTTCTGGTCCGGCATCACTGTACGAAGTCGTCACCAACAAAACAGGAATTTCCATATCGGGAAATAAGTCTAGTGGCGTCCCTATAAACGAAATATAGCCCACAATCAAAACCATCAATACAATCATTAAAACCGTGACTGGTCTTGAAATCCCTAGCTTTGGAAGATTCATTGTAAATCACCCTCGCTGCCGTATTCTATTGTATCCACTGCATCTCCGGGCATCACATTGTTTTGACCCTGCACCACCACCCGATCACCGACGTCAAGCCCTTGGATAATCTCAATATATCCAGCTTCATTGATCCCGGTAGTCACTTCCCGCTGCTCAATCTCATAGTCCTGGTTCACCACATAAACAATGGCACCTGTTTCATCCTGAAGTATCGCCTGTCTCGGAATTACCAAGGCATTCCCAGTCCTATCTACAGCCAACGTCACTCGACTGTACATCCCGGATTTTAATTTTTCTATCCCTTCTTCACCATCCACAATAATTTCTACCGGGTAAGACATAGACTCTTCCGCCGGAAGAGTACCAATTTTATTAATTTCTCCTTCGTAGTTTTGTTCCCTGGCTGATCGCACTTCTATTTCTACACTATCTCCGGCTGAAACCATATTTACATATCTTTCTGGTAAAGAAGCCGTTACTTGCATGGCTTCTGCTGTCATTATGGCAGCAGGTTCAGCAGTCCCAGCCATTTCACCTTTCTCAATCTCCAATACCGCAATTTCACCATCAGCTGGGGCCGTCACCCTTGTTCGCTCCAAGGCATTCTCTGCCAATTGGACAGCAAGGTTGGCTTGATCTACTTGGGCTGATAGGGCATCCAACTGTTCCTGACGTGCCCCCGATTTAGCCATTGCTAAATAAGCTTCTGCCGATCTTAGCTGCTCCCGAGCATTAATATATTGCATTTCAACTTGCTCATACTCCTGGTCAGAAACATAACCTTCTTGATGTAAGGTTTCTATTCTTTCCATTTCTCGTTCTGCCTGTTCTTTGGCACTTTCTGCCGTAGCCACAGTGGAACGCGCTTCTTCCAGTTCTTCTTCCCGGGCGCCTGCTTGAGCTTCACGATACTGGGCAACAGTAGCCCTTTTGGCGGCTCGGGCCTCTTCCAGTTGGATTCGATAATCCGTATCATCTAAAGCAAACAACAAGTCTCCTTTTTCTACCACGTCGCCTTCCTCCACATGCAGTTCCTCTACTGTCCCGGTCATCTCCGGTAATATTATTCGCTGTTCCGCAGGTTCCACGTTGCCAATAATAGAAGTGGTTTTCTCAATATCTCTTCTCTCTGGGTGGGTGATACTTACCAGTTCTTTTTCCTCTTCCAATCCTGCTTCCTGATGATCTTGTTGCTGATAGAAATGCTGATAAGCCGCTACACCGCCTAGAAGCAAAACAATAATTAGCAGTATGATGATTCTAAAAGGTTTCAAAAAAAGCGGCCTCCCACCATTGCTATCTTGCTTTTGGTGTTTGTGATTTTTTCCTGAATGACTATTTTGTTCATTACTGTTTTTGTAACTGCCTTGCAAGTGATCCGGTTCCTTGTTCGTGAAATCATTTAAGGCATTTGAGAAATTATTTGACTTGGCCTGATAACCTTTCCCCTTATCTTTAGGAAACAACTCTAACCCTCCAATAATATAGACTAATAGAGTGAAGGCTAATACGCTAATCCGTATGGTTCCTACTTGATATTACCGACCGACGGTTCGGTCAAAACAAGTCAAAAAAATATTCGCATATCCTTTTACTGTTTTCACTCAATATAATAAAGGAAATTAAAAGCCAGTTCAAGAATACAAGTCACTTAATAAAAATGATAATGATACCATTTAAAAACAACACCGCCATACTGCCTAAAATGCCCGGTTCAATACCTTAACGTGAACTTGTTTTCTTGGTTAAAATCTTAAATGCTGAATACAGCCCATAATGTTGATTACAAGATTATGTCTATAAAAATGAATTGAGTTATAAGCTTCCATTGAGAGGCGAACTTGTGATTTTATATAATTTTGATGAAAATGAAAGAAAGTATGATTTCAAAAGGGCGACCTCACTGGATTAAACTAGGGTTTCCCTTCCTGACCAGTTAAAGATAATACAACTTAGTGATATGATCTCAATCACTGTTTTGACTTAAAAAAGCGCTAGTCTCTAATACACTGTTCACATAGGTTTCAACTTTTTCATTCAATACCGTTTCATCTGCATGCATGGGATCTGAGAAATCTATTTTTTTCAGTATGGTAACATTACGGGGCGCTAAGTATTCCTCCAATTTTTCTAGGGCACCCACAGGTTGCCCTTTATGTGTACAAAACAAGGCTATTTCTTTGCCACTGATATCATATT
>CAZARY010000171.1:0-4438 GCA_964487675.1 uncultured Clostridia bacterium
GTAGATTTTATCAAAGTTATTTTTTAAAAGCTGATTTCTTTGCCGCAGCGCCCTGGCATAATGTCTTGTATAATTACCATAACTTGGATCTACTTGGATGATTTCCTGATCTAAAAATTTTCGTCTGCCTTCCGGTTCTCCCTTTACCAGATTTAAATCTTCTGGACTAAATATAACTACATTAAATGTATTCAAAAAATGCTTTAGTTTAGATTGCGTCAAATAATCTACTTTAAGGATTTTTTCTTGATTCGACCCAGCTCCCGTGCGGGATATTACTTCCAACATATACTCTGTGCTGCTTTTTTTTAATTTCCCCTGCAGGTAAAAACCACTGGATCCCCACCGAACCAAATCCCTCTCTTTTTGGGCTCTATGGGACTTTCCAGTGGCTAAAAAATACAGAGCTTCGAGTAAATTTGTTTTTCCCTGAGCATTATCGCCATAAAATACGATGACTGGTTCTTGAAATGTTAATCGCTGCCCTTGATAGTTGCGAAAATCTTTCAAATAAAATTCACTGAGCTTCAAATGATCACTCCCCGACATTCAGGACGTTGACGTTATGGCTTTATATAGCTCTTACTGGCAAGATCAGGTGAAAATATCTTTCATTTTCCCATGGGCGGAGAATCACTGGACTATAAGATCCAGTAAATTCCAGCTCTACCTCTGCTTCCTGCATTATTTTTAACACCTCAATTAAAAATTTTGCATTCAATGCAATACTGATGTTATCGCCCTCACAATCAATCGCTAATTCTTCCTTAAATTTTCCTGTTTGGGGAGAATGTGAAGTGATTTCCATATTATCTTCCCGGATATTGAGCTTAACTATGTTGTTTGTCTCTTCACTGGCCAGAAGCACAGCCCTATCCATAGATTCTGCAAAAGATTTTCTATCCAGATAAATTTTCGATTGATAATTCTTAGGAATAACCTGCTCTAAATTAGGAAAAGTTTCTTTTATTAATTTACTAACCACCTTAACCTGTCCACTTTCACATAAGAAGTAATCCTGAGAAAGAGATAACTTAATAATACTATCATCGTCTTGTAATATTCTCTGCAGTTGATTCACAGTTTTTTGAGGGATAATAAATTCTCCTCTTATGCCATCATCATTGATAATTTTTTCCTTACTCCAAGCCAGTCTAAAACTATCCGTGGCCACCATGTCCATTTTATCTTCCTCAGAAAATCGAAACAAAACCCCTGTAAAAGCAGGTTTTGTTTCTTCTTTACTCACTGCAAAACTGGTTTCATGTATCATCTGTCTCAAGACTTGTTGTGGTAAAGAAAAAGAATTAAATTCCTCAACTCTTGGTAAATGGGGATATTCACTGGGATCTAGTCCTTTCAATTCAATATAAACCTGGCCACTCTCTATCTTAATCTGTAAATTTTCATGATCAACGTCTATGTATATAGTTTCTAAAGGCATCTTTTTCACAATATCAAAAAAACTTGCCGGAACCACTATTTCTCCAGGCTTTTCTATGTCACAAGGTAAGACATAACTGACGCCCATTTCTAAATCATAGGTTTGTATTTTTAGGGTTGGAGGATCTGATTCTATGCTTTGTAGTAAATAGCCATTCAAATGAGGAATTGTATTTTTCGTGGACATACCTTTTTGAGTCATCTGTAAGCCATTAATTAATTCATCTTTTCTTATTTTTAATTTCATCATTTTTTGCCCCCTTTAAGTAAAAATAATTTTGGGTTACTTATATTTATTTTACAAAAAAATGTGGACAGATAGTTTTTAATTTTTTAGTTTTCTTTTATTTTGCATTATTATTTTATTGTATATTATATATATAATATATAGTCATATTAATAGTAAGAAATGTGGAAAAGTGGAAAGCTATTTGCAAGAAAGGTGAATAAAAAGAAGTTTATGTGGATAAAGTTGTAGATAACCCGCTACATTTATCCACAAATTCAGATACGAAAAACAAATTTTTATTTTTCCCCAGAAAAGTTCACAGGTTGTACCCGGACTTATCCACATAAATTTTGAACTTTCGGCCCTCATGTTCAACCCAAAAAATAACAATAAGAATGCCAGGGAAAGTTTAAAAATAACTTATCATATATTGAGTACTGGCGTTAACGATGGTGTATGGTTATTTATTGTTTATAAATTTGATTTTTAATATTGTTAATTATTTCTTCTAACTGGTCTTCCTTTTCCAAGTCTTCTTTGATTTTATCATGAGCATGCATGACCGTTGTATGATCCCGGCCACCAAAATCTTCACCAATTTTAGGCAGCGAACTGTCTGTTAGGTTTCTAGCTAAATACATAGCGATTTGCCTAGGAAAAGCAATGGAACGCGTCCTTTTTTTTGCTTTTAAATCTTCTATTTTTAAACCGAAGTGATGCGCAACGGATCTTTGTATTTGCTCAACTGTAATTTTTCTGGGTTGTTTATTGGGTAAAATATCTTTTAAAGCTTCTTCTGCTGTTTCTTGAGTAATTTTTTTATTGGCCATGGAAGCGTAAGCAATAACTCGGATAAGTCCACCTTCTAATTCCCTAATATTCGTATCTATTTGATTGGCAATATAAACAATGACGTCGTTGGGTATATCTAATTTTTCCAAGTAAGCTTTTTTCCGTAAAATGGCTATCCGGGTTTCTAAATCCGGAGGCTGAATGTCCGTAATTAACCCCCATTCGAATCTCGACCTTAACCGATCTTCTAAAGTTGGGATTTCTTTTGGTGGTCGATCACTAGAAATAATGATTTGTTTATCATTTTCATGCAAAGTATTAAAAGTATGAAAAAACTCTTCCTGTGTTTGTTCTTTGCCTGCTAAAAACTGAATATCATCGACCAACAAAATATCCACATTTCGATATTTGTTGCGAAAATTAACCGTTTTATTATCTCGGATAGCATTGATAAATTCATTGGTGAATTTTTCAGAAGATATGTAGACTACTTTGTTTTCAGAGTGGTGATTTAGCACATAATGACCTATGGCATGCATCAAATGTGTTTTTCCCAGCCCTACACCACCATAAATAAAGAGGGGATTGTAAGCTTTTGCTGGCGCTTCGGCTACGGCAAGAGAAGCAGCGTGAGCAAAACGATTGGCATTTCCAATGACAAAGGTATCAAAGGTGTATTTGGGATTCAACCAAGTGGGTTGTTCGTTGGTTTGATTTACTTTTTTGGCTGATTCTTGATTTTCGGAAGGTTCTTTTTGCATTTCTTTGTTATCAATTTTTTCCCCCGGGAGTAAGAATTTAACTTTGTATTGTTTTCCGGATACCTCTTTTACGGAATTTTCAATAGAGGTTTTGTAACGGGAATTCAACCAATCTTTCGTGAATTCGTTGGGGACACTAATATATAGTTCTTGTTCACCAATATCAACAGGTTTTGTTGATTGAAACCAGGTTTCAAAACTTGGTTTACTCAAATATTCTTTCATTTTTTCTAATGTATGAGACCATATTTCATGCTTATCTGGCGTCAATATTGAAGCCCCCTTTTTAATCAAAGTTCACATTGTCCACAAATATTTCGCTTGTGAAAATGCACAAGAAAGATTTTTGTACACAGAAAATCCTAAAAATCTCTACAAGAAATCAACAACTCACCCACAAGTTATCCACATTTTGTGGATGAGTTATTGGGGATAAATCTTAAATTCAGTTCAATGATAACAGAACCTGTGTAAAACTTCAATAATTATCCACAGCAAATCCAACATTTATCCACAACCTTGAAAAAAGGTTGCTTGACCGGTTATAATAAATAAGCTATAATTGTTACGCATTCTGGCTTTTTCCCATTAAATTATGGAGGTGTTATGCTTGGTAAAACGAACTTTTCAGCCGAAGAAAAAGCAAAGGAAGAAGGAACATGGTTTTAGAAAGAGAATGAAAACACGCTCGGGCCGTAATATCATCAAACATCGCAGGAAGAAGGGCAGGAAACAGTTATCGGCTTAAAAGGCCGCGCTATGTGGCCTTTTAAGTTTTTTATCTTCAATGAGCATGTATAAATACCGTGGATTAGTATATTTTTTTGAGGAGTTATTTATGACTCGGATTATAACCTTGAAAAAGAACTATCAATTTCAAACAGTTTTTAATCAAGGAAAGTCCTATGCGACTAAATTTTTGGTTGTATTTATCCGAGAAAACTCTCTCGATTATAATCGTGTTGGTTTTTGTGTCGGTAAAAAAGTTGGCAATAGCGTTCAACGAAATAGAGTAAAGCGCCTCATAAAAGAGGTGTTTCGCATTTATAATCCATATCTTCATCAAGGATTTGATTTGGTTTTTATTGGCCGGCATCGCGCTTCAGAAATGAGTTATCAGCAATGTAAAAAAGACTTTTTAACGTTAATAAAAAAATCTAAAATATTGCCTAGAGATATGGAAAATATGATATGATAATTATGATAAAGTGAT
>CAZARY010000172.1:0-4393 GCA_964487675.1 uncultured Clostridia bacterium
TCGTGAATAATTGGGAAGTTTATACTAAAATGTTAACCGGATGGTGAAGATTGGTCTGTTTATTGATAATTAAATTAATATTCAAGAGCAATAAATTTAAAAAATCATAAGAACGACTCGATTGAGCAAGGCGGATTTAACAACAAATATTGTGGATGAATTTCCCAAGCTTCAGGGCATAATGGGTGAAAAATATGCGCGTATGGATGGTGAAGAAGAAATCGTGGCTCAGGGCATAGCTGAACATTATCTTCCGCGCTTTAACAAGGATGAAATCCCTGCCACTTTACCCGGTACTGTCAATAGTTTAGCAGATAAAATTGATAACATTGCCAGCAGTTTTGCTATAGGTGAAAGGCCTACAGGCAACCAAGATCCATTTGCGCTTAGGAGACAAGCGATTGGGATTGTAAATATTATTACCCAGGGGAAGTGGCGATTGGATTTAGCTGGGTTGTTTAGAGAAGCGATTGATTTGTTGCCTAAAGAAGCCCTGGTGGATTCAGCCGAGCATATATTAACGGACATACTTGATTTTTTCAAAGTACGGATTAAAACTGTTTTTCAAGAACAAGGTTTCCAAGGTGACTTAATAGAAAGCGTTCTAGCGGTCGAAGTCTCAGACATATTCAATGCTTATGAGAAAACAAGATTGTTACAAGGTTTGAGAGGCAATGAAATATTCGATCACGTTACCACAGCCTATCAACGACTAAAAAACCTTTCAGGAAAAGCGAATGGTGACCCAGTAAATCTGGAATTATTGAGGGAAGAACAAGAGGAAAAGCTCTACCGCGAATACTCTGATATCGATGGTAGGGTGGATAAATACCTCAATCAAACTGACATAAAAAATGCCATGCATTTATTGGCATCCTTAAAACCTTACGTAGATGCGTTTTTTGATCATGTGCTGGTTATGCATGAAGACACTTCAGTTCGCAACAACAGGCTAAACCTTATATACCAAGTAAAAGAAATGTACCGCAAAATAGCAGAATTTTCTATGCTGCAAGCATAAAACTGATGGATGCGCTTCTTAATATTCAAAAGCCATTTTTATGGCTTTTTTTTTTGTTTTTTTAAAAAATAGGGAGGAAAAATTTTTTTAAAATAGTATTCTTTCAATGAATGATAAATTTCTGTTTTTTTAATAATTGTCTCCCCAGGGCTGTTTCAAGGAGGTGTTGTATTGGTAAACACGGTGCAGGATTTTATTTGCTATGTTGTGTCTGATTCTATTGGAGAAACAGCGGAGTTGGTGGTAAAAGCTGTTGCGAGCCAATTTGATTCAAATGGCTGTGAGTTGAAAAGGGTCCCCTATGTGGATAGCACAAATACCATAGATGAAATAATAGAAGAAGCTTCTGAAATAAATTGTTTGGTTGCTTATACCTTGGTGGATCCCACTCTAAGACAACACATGGAAAAGAAGACCGCTGAAAAGAATATTGAAGCTGTAGATATTATGGGTCCAATGATAGTCTCTTTTCAAAAGATAATGAAAAAAACCCCGATATTAGAACCCGGCAGAGTTCGGAAACTAGATGAATCTTATTTTAAAAGAGTTGACTCTATTGAGTTTGCTGTTAAATATGATGATGGCAAGGATCCCAGGGGAATTTTACAGGCGGATGTGACCATTATTGGCGTTTCACGGACTTCTAAAACCCCCTTAAGCATGTACCTGGCAAACAAACGATTAAAAGTAGCGAATTTGCCATTGGTACCTGAAGTTTCAGTACCAAGAGAACTTTTCCAGGTGCCCAGGCATAGAATCATTGGTTTGACGATTGACCCTTATAAGCTAAATGATATAAGGAAAGAGCGTTTAAAGACCTTAGGGCTGAAATCGCAAGCCAACTATGCGAATTTGGAAAGGATTTTAGAAGAACTCGATTATGCTGAAGGGATTTATCAAAAAATTGGGTGTCCTGTAATTGATGTGAGTAACAGAGCTGTTGAAGAAACTGCTCAATTGATATTAGATATGATAAAAGGAGGGGACAGAGATGAGTGAGAAGAGAAGATACATTTACCTGTTTTCTGAAGGTGGGAAAGATATGAAACAAATCCTGGGCGGGAAAGGAGCCAACCTATCGGAGATGACAAAAATTGGCTTGCCAGTACCCCCGGGATTTACTTTGTCCACGGAAGCCTGCAATGAATATTTTAATAACGAGGGTGAACTCCCCAATGAAAGGAAAGAGGGAATTTATGAGGCGTTGGGAATAATTGAAGAAAGAACTGATAAAAAATTTGGTGACGCAAATAACCCTTTGTTGGTTTCTGTTCGCTCGGGTGCTGTTATTTCTATGCCAGGTATGATGGATACAGTCCTCAATCTGGGCTTGAACGATGAAACTGTGGAGGGGTTATCTAGGCTTACAGGCAATCCCAGATTTGCCTTAGACTCTTATAGACGCTTTATACAAATGTTTGGAGATGTAGTTTTAGGCATTAGTCACGGGATTTTTGAAGATGAAATTTCTAAGGTAAAGGGGAGGTATCAAGTCAGCGAAGATCCTGATTTAGACGAAACGGCTTTAAAAGAACTGATTGAAAAGTTTAAGGGAATTGTGAAAAAAGAAAAAGGGCTAGTGTTTCCACAGGACCCTTGGGAGCAGCTCGTGTTAGCCATAAAAGCTGTTTTTGATTCATGGAACAACAGACGAGCCCGAGTGTATCGGGATGTCCACAACATTTCCCACGACTTGGGGACCGCTGTAAATGTTCAAGCCATGGTTTTTGGCAATATGGGAAACGATTCTGGGACTGGCGTTGCTTTTACCAGAAACCCATCTACAGGGGAAAAAGAAGTATACGGTGAGTTTTTATTAAATGCCCAGGGTGAAGATGTTGTAGCGGGAACTAGAACGCCTAAAGCTATACAAGATTTAAAGCGGGATTTTCCTGAAGTATACCAACAGTTTATAGAAGTCAGTCAGCTGCTTGAAAGGCATTATCAAGATATGCAGGATATTGAATTTACCGTAGAAAATAGAAAGCTCTACTTGCTTCAAACAAGAAACGGGAAACGTACAGCTGCTGCCGCTGTAAAAATTGCCGTGGACATGGCGAATGAAGGCTTAATTGATAAAGAAAAAGCAATTAACCGGGTGACACCAGATCAAGTGGCCCATTTGCTGCACCCACAGGTAGACCCGGATCAACAAATTGATTTATTGGCTGAAGGGCTTCCTGCTTCTCCTGGGGCAGCTACAGGGAAAATTGTATTTGAGGCAGATGCGGCGGAAAAAATGAAGGCTGAAGGCGAACAGGTGATTTTGACCAGGCCAGAAACCACGCCGGATGACATTCACGGCATTATTGCCGCTGAAGGCATATTAACCAGCAGAGGAGGCATGACAAGTCATGCAGCCGTGGTAGCCAGGGGTATGGGTAAACCCTGCATATGTGGCTGCGACGTGCTAAGAATAGACCCTCAAAACAAAACAATGCTCATACAAGGCGTTACGTATAAAGAAGGAGATTTGATTTCAATAGACGGGGGTACCGGGAAAGTTATTTCAGGCCGGGTTAAACTTACCGACCCAGGACTAAGCTATGAATCTGAGCAATTACTGAGCTGGGCGGATGAATTAAAACAGTTAGGGGTTAGGGCAAATGCCGATACACCAGAAGATGCACGTAAAGCCAGGGAATTTGGCGGTAAAGGCATTGGTCTTTGTCGAACCGAGCATATGTTTATGGGGGCTGAAAGATTACAAAAAATGCAAGAAATGATTGTGGCAGAATCTGAAACGGAGCGCCAGGAAACACTCGAAAAATTGCTCCCATACCAGGAAAATGATTTTTATGAAATTCTTAAAGCCATGGATGGGTATCCAACTACAATCCGATTGTTAGACCCTCCTTTGCATGAATTTTTGCCGGATGCGGGTAAGTTAGAGCAAGAAGTTGAACGATTAAAACACGGTGGGGATAGGAACAATAATATAGAAGAATACAGGCATAAGCAGGAATTATTAAATAAAGTGAAAGTTTTGGAAGAATCTAATCCCATGTTAGGTTTTAGGGGTTGTCGGGTGGGATTGATATATCCAGAGATATATTCCATGCAAGTAAAGGCAATCATTAAAGCTACTAAAAAACTATTAAAGGAAAATTACTCGCCTCAACCTGAAATTATGATTCCTCTCGTTGGGCATGCAAAAGAGCTAGAGATTATGCGGGAAATGATAAACGAAATAATGGATACTTATCTAAAAGAAGACGAAAAAGAAGTATTCCATATAGGAACCATGATTGAATTGCCCAGAGCTTGTGTGACAGCGGATGAAATTGCACAGCATGCTGATTTCTTTTCCTTTGGAACGAATGACCTGACCCAAACGACTTTGGGTTATAGTCGCGATGATGCCGAGGGTAA
>CAZARY010000173.1:0-4385 GCA_964487675.1 uncultured Clostridia bacterium
AATAGTTAAATCCTGAATTTCTAGCTCTAGTTCATTAGCTTTCTCTAAAAATAATTGCTTTAATCGCTGTTCAATTTTACCAGTCAGTACCTCACGTCTATATTTGGGGCAAAAAATAATATGATAACCTAAATTATATACAGTTGTTTTGCTTGCAGTCCATCTATTTTTACTCATATTTTTATTATAACAAAAAAATAGACAATTGACATACAGATAAATTTTAAGCATTCATCCCACAGCTAAAGCAGTGGGCTTTCTGCTTGTTTTTTCGTAATGTTAAACGTATAGGGGATTTGCATTATCGTTAAAATTATAAATAACTTTTCAGAGCTCATATTGTGTGCTCATAAACTAAAACAGGGGAGGTGATAATGATGCCACGATTTATAGCTGTCCACAGTGCCCCTTTTACGGAAGATAATTTTTATGCATTGGCTAAAGAGGTTTTCCCAGAAGGTGTAGCCTGGAAACAATCTTACTGCAGTTTTGAGAACAACAAGTTTTTCTGCGAATGGGAATCTCCGGCTAAAGAAATGTTGGAGCAAGGTTTTGCCAAGTGGAATATACCCTACGATGCTATTTATCCTGTTCGCCTTTTTAATGCTGCTAAGGCTCAATTTGAATAACGGTTAACAGGCAGGCCCCGGAGACTAATCTCTCCAGGGTGGACTATTAAGGTAGTTTTAATTCATTAATCTCTGCCTGCGAATCTAAGCCATTAGGGTCAATTTGCTCCTTAAGCATCATATATTGCTGTTCTTTAAACTTTCTATCAAGCTTGTCTGTAAATTTAACAAGCCTATAAAAGGGCTCCTTGCCACCAATACTTCCACCCCTTAACAGAACGTTTATGCGTTAAGGATACCATATTAATTTGTGATTTTCTAGAAATCAACAATAGACTATAACAGTGCCAAAACAAAAAAGACGGTTTCTGGGATGAACCCAAAAACCGCATCATTATTGCTTTTTGTAATGGTGCGCCTGGCAGGATTCGAACCTGCGACTCCCGGATTAGGAATCCGGCGCTCTCTCCCCTGAGCTACAGGCGCACCAAATTTAGTTTTTGCATGACCATCCAGGCCACTGCAATCTCTTAATTCACATTTATATTTTACCTCAGATGGACCCTATAAAGCAAGCAAGACTTTTCCATACTTTCACAAAATTCTCAGCCACCGGGGGTCAGCTGAAAAACCACCAAGGATTATCTAAAACATTAGAGGCATGTCTCCAGGATAGCAGATCAAGCTCAAAGGGCTGCCTCTTCATCGAGCACCAGTTCCTTGACAAGAGCCGGTGGTATGGTTCCGTGAGAAAGCAGTTCCCGGTGAAATTCTTTCAAGGTAGCACTGGCACCGTGTTTTTCCCAGTAGCCGTTGACAATTTTCATAATCTCCTGTTTTCCCATCAAATAGCTCATGGGCTGTGTGGGAGTTTGAGCATAGCGCCGCACTTCTGCCCGGGCGCTTTCTTTCTCCAGCATGGCGTTGGAAACCAAGTAGTCTACCGCTTCATTGAAATTCATTTTACCGGTATGCAGGCTGACGTCCAAGACTATGCGGGCTGCCCGCCAGGCTTGATCTTTTAGCCGGTGGAGTTTAACTTTGGGGTCACTAATGTAGCCCAGTTCTTCCAATAATTCTTCGCAGTAAAAAGCCCATCCTTCTGCAAACAAGGTGCTCTGGTACAGTTTCTTTACTTTGGATTGGGCATAATTAGAATGACAAAGCTGCAGATGATGTCCTGGATAAGCTTCGTGCAGGACCTTGATCGGGATAGAATACTTACTGTGTTCGCCCAACATGGCCTCTTGTTCCGACTTGGATAACCCGGGGGCCACTGGAGTCACCCAAAACCGTCCCAGTTGGTCCTGGGAAAATGCCCCAGGTGGAAGATAGGCTGCATATGGAATTAAGGGCCTAAAATGCATAGGGGTTTCCTCGACAATTAAATCCTCTTGTTCCGGAAATTCCACAATATCATGATCTATCACAAACTGCTTCACCCGGTCTAGTTCCCGTCGATAATATTCGATAAGGTCATCCGCATCAGGATGTTCTTTTTTCGTATCCTTAACGATCTCGCGCCAATCCTGGGAGGGATCGATCTCTTGGGCAAGACTTTCCAATTCTCTATGGGTATGGGCAACCAGCTCTTGGCCCTTGTAAAGCAGATTTTCAGTGTCGTATCCCATAAAATGCCTTTCCCGGAGCAGCTCGTTAAAAACTTCCTCGCCCACGGCAAAGTTGCCAGCTGCAGTTTCCGTGAGACCCTGGATGAACTCCTTAAATTCTTTCAGGGCACTACAGACATTTTCCGCCTCTGACACAAGCTCCTTTTTAAGGTCCGGTACTTCTTCGGCGATTTCCGGGATTGTCTGGCAGTAAAAATTCCAGGCGCCCTGTATGTGCAAAAGCGTGGTTTCCAAAAAAACAGCTGGGGGATGTTTCAACTGCCTCTTAGCCGCTTCCAAAAGCGCCGGGACTTGCCTCATCCGCTCCAATCCATTTCGAAGCCTATCTTCCAAGGGATACGAATCCCGTATCAGCAGAAGATAAATACTTTCCACGGCCGGGTTTAAATAAACAATGGGGTTCTTTTTATGCGTTTCTAGTTTTTCGTGTTCGCGCACCATGTCTGCCAGCATTGACTCCAGCAGACGATAATCCACTTCTTTTTCTTTGGATAATGCGCTTTCGTCCACTGCTAACAACCTATATTGATAGTCCTTGCATTTTTCCAGGTTTTCTTCCAATTGTTCAACGGACATATCCTCCAGGTGATCATCGTAACTGTGCATCCCGACAAAAGTTCCCGACGTTGGATGAATTCTAAAAAACCAGTCAAAAATTTCTTCGGTTAATTCCGTTAA
Source organism: uncultured Clostridia bacterium (assembly GCA_964487675.1). GTDB lineage: Bacteria > Bacillota > Natranaerobiia > Natranaerobiales > Natranaerobiaceae > CAZARY01. The sequence goes on from CAZARY010000173.1 coordinate 2,879, forward strand.
TTTGCCTTCTTCAGCAGCTCTCATATCGTTCAATACCTCCAATTCTCAATATTTAATGAAATTTTGGTGGGCATCAGTTTATGGTTATATGTTGTTTGGTGATATTTTGTATTCATAGTATGTAAATTATATTCTATATAAATTCTAAAATTCCTTTTTGACACTAATAATTTACATTACGAGATATTGTCGCAGAAAGCTACTGCTTTTGCAGAGTAAGCACTATAAAGATTGTTGATTTCGGTCTTCAACTGGGCATAGATAGGATGAACTGTAAAGGAAGGCATTAAAGACGCGAAAAGAAGCAATGAAGTAGAGAAACAATGAAGCAGGAGTAAAAAATTTAGACCAGGCCGTTGCCCCAACCACTGTTTTGCTCTTGATGACCAACCGTTCGACTACGGCTGAGACCGGTCAAGTCCTCATAATCGATGATAGCACAGCTCGCCTTGGACAACGCTAGACCCTATATAGCCCTGATCCTCTAAATAACACAGGTTAGCCCGGACAGCGGAATGAATCAACATAAACAAACTTTTGTCTGCTAGCTGATCCGCCTCGCGAAACCGCATCATTTCGTGAACAAGTTCCCCTTCCTTTTTGCAAGGGGCTTCTGGGTCGGATCCAATGATTTCAATGACTTTGTCCAGGTTTTCTTCAAGCACGGTGCGGTATTTTTGCAGTGCTTTTTTAAATGCGTCATTCCCGGGCAGCACATTACCGTGCCCGGGCACAAAATATTTTACGTGACATTCATCGGCCATAGCATCCAGGCGTTCTAGGGTATTAAAAACCGCCTCCAAATGCACATTAAAAGGAAGGTGGTTATGCTTTTCCAAAACTTCCTGGGTAAAGAGAGCATCCCCAATAAAAACGGCATCGATCTCGCTCTTCTCTTCTTTGTCTGAATTTCCCGTCTGACTTTCGTTTCTTTTCACCACCTGGGTATTCCCCTTCCCTTCATTGCCTTTTGGATAGGAGTCGGTTGTTTCAGCCCTGATAAAAACGCCTACCATTCCCAGGCTGTGACCGTGGAGGGGCATAACTTCAAATTCAATACCAAAATACTTATGTACGCCCGGATCTAAAACCAAGTCCACAATGGCCGGATTGGCATACAAAAACTTGCTCCGCATAAATGTGGGAGGGTACGCGCCTCCATAAAGGGAAAAAGGTTTTAAAATCGGATTTTCTATCACAGCACGTTCCAATGGCGGTGCCATAATCTGGATCCCTTTCTTATGCAGCCAAAAGAGACCGCCAAAATGGTCGGCATGTGCATGGGTGACGAAAACAGCTTTGACTTTTCCGCCCAATTCCTCTTCAACTACCCGATAAAGTTTTCTGGCCTGGGAATCGTCCAATCCACTGTCAATCAACATAGCCGGCCGCTCGACTTCCTCACTTGTAGGCAGTGCAGGCCCCAGGACCACACCACTGTTAGTCGGGGCTTTAAAAACGTAAACTTTTCCTGGTATTAAAACTTCCAGCATTCTAACGCCTCCCC
>CAZARY010000174.1:0-4369 GCA_964487675.1 uncultured Clostridia bacterium
AATATGCTATCTGGCATTATACTAAACCTGGCGTTGAAGATACAATAGACACCTGAGAACGTAACGATGATGTTGTGGATGCTATTGTAGATAATGTTGATACAAATTATCAGTAATAAAAAAATCTGACAGCAAGAAAAGCTGAAGTGAAAACTCGCAGATAATATAATGAAATGAAATTAGGGGCGGGAGTTACCACCGATACAAAGGTTTTCTCCCGCTCTTTTATTTCAAAAAATATAGCCTACCGAAATCCGCAAGGATAGGTGGGAATGTTTTTACAAATGGTATCTCTTGTATAAATAAGGTATTTGCAGGACGGTGTTGAGTTACAGACTAATATCATTGCTAGGAAGGCCTGCCAGGTGTCAAATTAACCTGGCAGGTTTTAATTTGGTCTAATACATGTCAATTTTTAAAACAGGAAATGTTTGAAATTTTAATAACTTAAATTTTGAGTGGAGGCTGTTCATTTTTGAGTTAAATTATAGCCAGATTATTGCTTTTATGGTATAATTATTTTGCAGATGTTATTATTTAGGCTGATTTAGGCTGAATATTAAAGTGTCTTTGGCAAAGACAACAAAATTTTTAGTTATTGCAGGATATTTACCATAATTATTGAATGAATATATAAATGAATATATATTTTGCAATTTTGCAAGGGGATCACATAATGAAAGAATACATTAGGAAAGAATACATTAGGATAAAATTTTAAGCCAATCGTTTTTCTTATATTTAAAAGGTGGTTGGAAATGGCAACTAAATACAAATTAATTGTTGTTTTAGTGTGCTTTTGTATGTTTTTTACAATGGGGTATAACAATGTTGTCTCTGCAGCAGATAGTCTATTTAATTTATATAGCGGATTAAGCTTTTTACCTGCAGGAGATTATAGTACCTTTGGTTTTAAGTTTGGTGGTGAAGTTGAGGTTACTCCAGGAATTAACCTGCAGGGAGATTCGACTTTATATTCTCAAAATGTTGATATAACTGAGTATTACGATACTAAAGTGAGTTTAAGAATTCACAGAGGTAGTTTAAGTTATAAGGTGATTTCTTTTGGAAATGATAGTTCAGTCAGTATTAATGTTTTAGGAGGTGTTGGTCTTTATAGAGTTTCTGCTATTAATAATACTATAAATGAACTCGGCTTTCACATGGGAACATTTTTAGAGAAAAAAATTAATACTAGTTTTAGGATCCGTGGTAATATTAAATTAACCCAAGGGATGGGAACAGGACTCTTAGAGGATGGATTAATTGAATTAGGTGGATTTCTTTCCTATAGTTTTTAATCTTATTAATTACTGGAAGAAATAAGGATATAAACTGTTGATTGTTATAGTTAAGTTTAACAGGAATTAGTAAAACATTTTATTTAATCTTGAAAGGGGAATACACAATGAAAATTATTAGCAAGAAGATTTTAATTTTGTCTTTTTTAGCAGTTTTAGTTATTGGTATTTCTGCCTGTGATATGAATGATATTGACACTGGAATTGAAATAGTTGAAATACAAAGTTTAGATTCAAAGGAGGAAGCTTACGGTACCATTTTTGATGATATAGATTTGCCAGGAGAAATTGAAGTAACCCTGGATGATAATTCTACTGCCTTGCTGGAGGTTAACTGGAAAGAAGGAGATTATGATGGCAATCAACCGGGAAATTATACTATTATAGGTGAATTAGAGCTTACGGAGAATATAACAAATCCAGATAATTTAACTCCAGTGATAGATGTAGAAGTTCATAAACTTGAAACAGACACTGCATTTTTTGAGGTGGTAGAGCTGGATATTCCGGAAGAAATTAAACTGGGTGAAACAGAGTATTTAGAGGCAGAAGTTAAAAATATTGGTGACATAGAAGGAGTACAGGATATCGTAGCAAAGATCTATTTGGAAGAAGACGTTTTTCTGGAAGATAAAGAAGAGGATGTCTCTTTAGAGCCGGGAGAAAGCTGGATATTTTCAGATGAAGTTGAAATTCCTGATGAAGAATTTTTAGCTGATCTTGAGTGGAGGCTTGAGCTGATTACTGAGGATCACAAAAAAATAGCTTATTTTATCTCTAAGAAATAGAAAAATTAGTAAAGAAACTTCTTCAAGTGGAACTTTTGAGTTTGATGACACCCCTGGGGATAGCAAGTTTATTAAATCAGCCACGGTAACTGAAAATAATAATGCTAATTGTTACAGGCTGCCAACTAAAGAAAAGCATGAATTTGCAGCTAGAGGTGGTATTGTGGGCAAATCAACAATATTCGCAGGCAGTAATAATTTCGACGAGGTAGGCTGGTACTGGGAAAATTCTCATCAGGCGAATAGTCCTCAAAGACCGGATGGGAGAGGAACAATGAAAATAGGTTTAAAGCAAGCCAATGAATTTGGTTTGTATGATATGAGTGGCAATGTCGATGACTGGACAAATAGTCAAACCGAAATTGGTTCAGCCAGAGTTAGACGGGGAAGAAGCTGGAGAACCGGAAAAGATTACTGTGAACTGGATGACTATATGAATAGTAAGCCGAGCCTACCATTTGATAGTGCCGGGTTTCGAATTGCTAGAAATATTTAGGAAATTTTAACTGAGCGAAATTACAATGAATTATATGATTACTTATCCTGCAAAAACTATGCTGAAGAGGAAACTTAAGTTTATTTAGAAATTATGCTGCAGGTTAAAAACAAAAAGGAGAACCTGCCGGAATATCTAGCATTCTGGCAGGTTTTTTTATTTAGTTGTTATCATTATTCTTATTCTTCCGGGATATCATAGAACAAATATGGCATGTTGAAACTGTCTATTATGGCTGGTATTGATACCAGGATAGAAATGAAGTAATAATTATAGATGAAACTATCATTCGGATATGATATTCTTAATATACAATGAAATACTTAAATTTGTGAACTAGATCATGAGGAAAGATAAAGATTTTGATTCCCACAATTATTCTTCTCTTATTGTGAGTAAATATCTTGATTTTAAACCTTATTTTGAGCGTTTCTGTTTTTGAGGAAGAATTGCAGAAGGATTAAAATTCAACAAATTAATGGGATAAGTATCTATAGTCAATAATGAGGAGGAATTTTGATGAAGAGGAGGTTAAGCCAGCCGGTTTGCTGGCACTAATGGCGGTTTTTTTAATTACCATGGCTGCCTGTAACCTGGAGGATCTGGTGATAGGCGAAGAATACACAATCAAGCCCTTTGTTGTAAAAGATGCTGCTGAACATGAAGATAAACGTAAAATATATTATTGCTCATAGTGATCTTTCAATCTTTCAATAGCTCAAGTTCTGGCATGAAGTGCTGGCATACTATCTATATATAAAGAGCATATAAAGCATATGGGAATTAAAATTACTAAAGAATATGGATATTAAAACTATTACTAAAGTGAGGGCTAAGAGAATGAAGTTATCTGGAAAACTTATGTTAACAGCTGTTATTCTCATATTAATTTTACAACTGCTGGTATCAGCAGCAGTTATTTCTTCTGAGAGGGAGGAGAAAATAGATGCCATAATTGGTATAGAAAGAACAGCAAACATTTCTAATATCAGGGAGGAGATCAGAGCTGAGGGTGGAGAGTTAAAGAAAGAATTTGAGATAATAGATGCTGTCACAGTCAGAATACCTGAGAGCGCAGTCGCTAGTTTATTAGAAGAGTCCTCTATTAGATATATCGAGGAGGATAAAACAGTTTATATTCTGTCTGTGGGCCCACCCGGAGGACAGGATGTTCCCTGGGGCATTGACAGGGTATTTGGCGATGAAGAGTATTCTTTTTCCACCTGGGAGCAAACAAGAGGCAGCGGGGTGGGTGTGGCTGTGCTGGACACAGGGATAGATGAAGAGCATGAAAGTTTACCTGCCCCTGTTGATGGAGTAAATACAGTTGATGATACTCATTGGGGTGTGGATGAGAATGGTCACGGCACATTTGTCTCCGGGATTATTGCTGCTCTTGATAATAACCTGGGTGTGGTTGGGGTGGCTCCAGAAGCAGATCTTTATGCTGTAAAGATTTTGGATGAAGAGGGCGTGGGGCCCTTAAGCTCTGTAATAGAAGGATTGGAGTGGTCTGTAAATAGTGATATACCAATTATAAATATGAGCTTTGGAATCGAAGATTACTCAGAATCTTTAGATGAGGCCTGTCAGACTGCTTATGATGAGGGGCATTTATTGATAGCAGCTGCAGGAAATGATGGGGAAGAAGATAATGTCTCCTACCCAGCCAGATATAATTCTGTCATAGCTGTGGCTGCTTCTGATGAAAATGACAATATTGCTGATTTTTCTGATACCGGGGATGAGATTGAACTTATAGCGCCGGGTAAAGATATTGTCAG
>CAZARY010000175.1:0-4292 GCA_964487675.1 uncultured Clostridia bacterium
CAATCATTATAGAGTTGAAAAAAACGGGCCCACATGCCGCCCAAGCAGTGGCATCTGTTATTCAAGACAACGAATCCGAAGACCGGGTAATGGTAGCATCCATGGACAGCAATACGGTCCAGGAGCTTCGCCGTTCACTCCCGAGGACCGTATCTGCTGCCGGTACTTCAGAAGTGATAAAATTCTACATATATTCAAAGCTAGGATTAGCTGGGTGGATGGACTGGACATTTGAGGGACTGTTCGTTCCAACAAATCATCAAGGTCTCCCAGTACTAACCTATCCATTTCGCACTGCTGCCAAGGCTTCAGGAACCCACATACATGTTTGGACAATTAATGAAAAAGAGGAAATGAAGCAGCTGCTGGACAAGGAAATTCAAGGTATTTTAACTGATTATCCCAATAGGTTAAACCAGATCCTAGAAAAAGACTCTTTAAAATAGCCCCTCTAGCAAGAATTTATTTATTAAATTTAAATTTTAACTGTCTTTATGCATTCATGGACTCCAAGTATGGCTTGATTGTTTCCATGTTTACTAAACTGCCTTTGCTGATTACCCATTTTGGTGCCTGGTGATAACGAAGTGCTTCCAATACATTAGGTTGACTTAATACCAATAAATTTGCCGGTGCTCCTTCTTTTAAACTAAAATTACTCAAACCCATGCACCTGGCTGCTTCAGTGGTGATCATATCATACAAGGTTTCCATTTCCGGTCTACTGGTCATCCATAAAAGATGGGAGGCCAAAAAAGCCACCTCTAACATATTATTATAGCCATATGGATAATAGGCATCGGATATGTCATCTTGACCCAAACACACCAGATTTCCTTCATCTAAGAGCTCATGTACCCTGGCGTGAAGAGGGCCTGTTTGTGGGTCACTGACCACCCCTAGTTCCGCCTGTTTTAATAGAGCTGAAAGTTTTTGAAAATAGGGTTTGGGATAAAGTGCCATTGCGCGGGCATGGTGAGCTAGGGAGCGTCCTTGGCGGCCTCGTTTAATAGTTTCAACAGCCATCATCTCGGTCGTCCTCAACCCCGGATCTCCTGCATCGTCCACCAACATAGATACATCCGCATCATATTCTTCTGCAATATCAAAAATAAGTCTAACATGCTCAGCCATATCCGCTTCCGTATATTCTATCCAGGGGATACCACCCACCACGTCTGCGCCTAGATCCATCGCCTCTCTAATGAGCTTGTCCGCCCCAGGTTCTCTGACGAGGCCATCCTGAGCAAAAGCAACCACCTGCAATTCCAATAACCCTTTAAATTCTTCCTTGGCATTTAAAAGTGCCTTGACGCCTTCCAGTTTAGATTTATTATCCACATCAGCCAGGGCCCTAATATGTGTATTACCGTATTTTAAAGCAAGGGCTAAAGCTTTTCGTACATTGTCAATAATCCAGGACGCATCATACTGTTCCTTAACTCGGGAAGCCAACTCTATGGCCGACATTGCATCCCCCATTGTTTCTGAATCCTGGTAAGATTTCATGGCCTCGTCGTCCATCATCATCAAGGTATACACTTTACATAAATGCAAATGGGGATTGACAAAAGACTCAGTCACCAGGTTTTCTCCAGCGTTAATTTCCACTTGGCCTGTTTCATTTATTTTAGAATTAATTCGTTCAATTTTTCCATTTGATATACTGATATCTACTATCTCTTCCGGTAAAGATCTAATCCGCGCATTACGTACCAGCAAATCGTTTTTTGGTGTCATGATTACACTCCTTTCTTATATTGGGATATATTTTCTTGTAAACTAATTTATATAAGTGATTCTCTTCTCCTACAAATGAGAAAGATGATTGCAAAAATAACAAGGTATGATAAAATTTTACCAAGGAATAATGGGAAAAAAATAAATTCCTTTATATTACTCTATATTTAAATTGGTTTAAAAGTTGTATTGATAAAAACTTTGAAAAAGTCATACTTCTCTAGAAAGGGGTTAAAATGATGACTGAAAAGACAGCTTTAAACTTGGAGCCAAAAGTCGAAAGGGTTTTGTGTTACGTTTTAGGTTGGATTACAGGTTTAATTTTCTTTTTCTTAGAAAGAGATAATAGCAATATTCGTTTTCACGCCATGCAGTCAATTATATTGTTTGGAGCACTCACTATAATACTCATCGGTATATCAATTATAAGTTTAATATTTATGCTGGCTTTCGCCTTTGTAAGTGGGTTTGCGGCTGTGGTCTCCGGGTTCTTTGGATTGATAAATACTTTAATTGGACTAATTACCCTGGTTCTATGGATCTACTGCCTGGTAAAAGCTTATCAGAATAAAAATTTCCGTTTGCCTTTTGTAGGAGATTTAGCCGAAAAAATAATCGGCTGAACTCATCCATCTCATCCTAGAATTCTTTTAAGTTTTTATTTGGCAAAATAATGGTTGGCTGCTTGATCTTGATTTGGGAAAAGAAAGAAAAGCAGGGACAATAGTTACAAAAATAGCTTTTGCCCCTGCTTTTTATCTTGCCATCCTCTTATCCCACATAATCGGCATCTTTATCTATTTCATGCTCTGCTCCTTTGATTTTAGCAAACAAAGGCTGTAATAGAATAATGCCTATGACAGAGCCCACTATGCCATTGAGAGGTGGTATGCCAGGTATAAATAACGCTGCAAGCACACCAACTACGTATGCAAGAATGCCACTCCATCGAACGGGTGCCAATTTAATATTCTGTAGCCTGGGAATTTTGCCCTTCCAAACAAAATAGAAATCGCCAATAATTACACCTCCAAGAGGTGGTATGAATGTTCCAAGAGCTTCCAACCACGGCATAAGCAAATCGTATATGCCTGTGATAGCAAGTACGATGCCAACAGCGCTGCCAATGATAACAAAAATTCTTTTATTATTCACGTTAAAGGCTTCTGCACCTGCAACACCAAAAGCATATGCGGCGTTATCGTTTGTCGTCCATAAGTTTAGGGTTAAAAAGATGACACTAAAGACTATTAATCCTTGAACTGCAAGCACTTCTGCCATGTCTGGCTCGCCATAAACCAGTCCACCAAATGCACCAAACAAAACCATCAATGCATTTGCAAAAAAGAAAGCAATAAAAGCGGCCCAAAAAGCCATGGTAGAAGTTTTCGCAAAGCGCGCCCAGTTCGGGGCCTGGGTCCCACCACTGGCGAAGGTACCAACTATAACTGTAAGAGCCGTGGCGAATGCCATGGTTTCTGTGGGTTCAATGGCAAATATTTCTGCCATTCCACCAGCATCTCGAATAGCAATACCTATGGAAACGAAACCTACAATTAAAAGAAGCGGCACACTGACTAAACTAAGCTTTTCCATCCCCCTGTATCCATAATACGCTGTAGCACCGTGAAGCACCCCCCATAAAACCATCATAGCAGGCAAAAAAGTTGGAGGTAGATTCAAAGCTTCGGTGAAAGGCATGGCCATAAAGGCGATTGTAACACCAAACCATCCCACTTGCGTACCACCTAGAAGGAGGCTGGCCAGTTTAGAACCATAACTGCCAAGGGTATAACGGGCAAGCAAAACTGTGGTGAGACCGGTTCTAGCTGCCACGCTGGATAAAAAGGACACGTATAGGCCAAGTAAAAGATTTCCAAACAGCAAAACCCACAATAAATCTGCAAAAGGATACGCCGCACCCAACTCAGCACCGGCCAACATAGTGCCTGAGAAGAATGTAAAACCTAACAGGACAATGGCAATTGACTTTAGATCCCTACGTTCTTGCATGGGCACGTGTTTAATAGGAAAATCCGGATCATAATCTTCTTCCTGTTTGTAATCCTGATTTTCCTTTTTCAGTTCCTCTTCACTCATGACATTCCCTCCTCAAAGAAAATTTAGATTGGTGAGCCATGAATGAAACCAGTACAGTAAATATTCAATTTTCCAGTCTGTTTGAGTAGTCTATGTTCTCTTCTAGTTCCTATATCACCTCCATAATAAAGTTAGCTATTAAATAATGTGAATTTTCTCTTTTTTGCAAAAAATCTTACGGAATTAAAACTCAAACTTTATTAAAAATAGTTATGCAATAGCTGCAAATATTGAAATTAATTGCTTTTATTAACAAAGCGGTTCGTTATCAAAATAGAAATTCCTCCCTTGCTTCTATAATTTTTTGCATTCTTGGCTTGTTTTTTTAATCTTTTTTAAGGAATCTTTCTTAATGCTAATATACTGTGAATACTATACTATTTTTTCTATATTTTTTACTGTCCATATTTAAAGCAAAAATAGATTCTGATAGAATATATTTGACTTAAGGC
>CAZARY010000176.1:0-4282 GCA_964487675.1 uncultured Clostridia bacterium
GATAACCATATTTCTTTAAAAATAACAGGCGAAGAAACCACCTGGGCTTCTATCGCCTGTTATCGGTGGATCATACTACTTTTATACTGCTGCAAATTAAACTTCTTCTTGGTGCCTCGGATCATCATTTGGATATTCAAACACCTTGTTTTCCCAAGTCCTAATATAGACTTTATCTTTACCCTGAGATATCATGTATTGTGGGAGCAACGGCGTTTTTCCATGACCTCCCGGGGCATTAATAATATAGTACGGGATTGCCATCCCGGAGGTGTAGCCTCTTAACTTCTCCATAATTTCTAGCCCATCTTCAACCCGAGTATTAAAGTGTGTGGTCCCTTTAACCTTTTTAGCATGGAAAATGTAATACGGCCTGACCATAGCCATCATTAGCTCATGACATAAAGTTTTCATGATATGCGGATCATTATTTATACCATTTAAAAGTACGGCTTGATTCCCCATGGAAACGCCCGCTTTGGCAAGTTTAAAAGTGGCTTGTTTTGAAGGTTCTGTGAGTTCTTTTGGATGGTTGAATTGGGTATTCAAATATACTGGCATATGTTTAGATAAGATGCTGCAAAGACTATCAGTTATTCTTTGGGGGACAGTCACAGGTGTTCTACTGCCTAAGCGTTTCACCTCAACGTGAGGGATTTTGCCTAACTCGGTTAATAACCAATCAATTTTTTCATCAGAAAGCATAAAAACGTCGCCACCAGTAAGGAGTACATCTCTAATTTCAGGATGATTTCTAACATAATCCAATGATTCTTCGATTACTGAATCTGGTGTGGGTTGGTCCACTTCCCCAATATTTCTTTTACGCTGGCAATGCCTGCAGTACATAGCGCACTGATTGGTTACATTGATGATTATCCGATCGGGATATCTTCTGGTAATGCTGCCGGCTGGATTTGTGTATTCCTCTGACATGGGATCGCCCACTCCAGATGCGTCCTTTGTTTCCTGCGCAGCAGGAATTGACTGCATTCTGATAGGGCAACTGGGATCGTCCGGATCCATTAAACTGATATAATAAGGAGAAATAGACCAGCGATATTTCTCTCCTACCTCTTCTACTTCTTTTTTTTCTTTGTCAGTTAAATTAATAAATTTTGACAAATCCTCTGGGTCCGATATCCTGTTTTTTACTTGCCATTTCCAATCATTCCACTCTTCTTCGGATGCATTAAAATAGGCAATCATTTCAGATTGTCTTTTATTAAGTTCCTTAGCAATTTTTGTTCCGGTCACAATTTTTTCTCTAGCATCTAGAAAGTCTTGTATTTTATCTTTTAACTCCTGAGCCCTTTTATTGGCGATTACCTTCTTTTCATCACTCATTAAAAATTCCTCCTGTCTGTCATAAATGATTTGAATGTCAGAAAAACTTTCTTATCCTTTTATGTTTGTTAAAGCTAGCCCAGTGTATTTGATTAAATTTCTCAAATACATAAACAAATTTTTGCACTATCTATTTTATTTTATCAAAAAAATATCTTCCTGTAACAGGGGGTGGCTGAAAACACTATTAACAAATAAGCAAAATTAATGAGTTATCATTTCCACAAAACTTTCCAACCGGGTGCGAATTTGTCCGGAAAAATAATTGTTTTGGTCTACGCAATCGGTGTCGAGATTTAAAAATGCTACGCCATGCCTTTTTAAAAACTTATTCAAATAAGGTACACCTCCTATTGCCTGTCGGCAGCCCCAATGAGAAAAATGAATTAGCCCATCTGCTTGAAACGTATCAATTAAATCTAGCAAAGTATTTGTTCTCTTTTTTATAGGCCCTACAAGTGGATGGCTAAGTACTTTTTGGGCAATACTTTCGAGGGGTTTATCAGGCTCTAAAGGGGGCCAATATACATGGTTCATTTCTTCAAAAACAATATCCACATGCAGTTCTTTTTCTAGGATATTAAATATTTCATTTGGGAAAAAGGGACGTAAATGAGACCATAAAATTTTAGGTTTATTACTTTGCCAATAAGAAGTGTCTGTGTTTTGATAATATTTTTCTTTAATTTCTTTTGTCAATGCCGCATATATTTCCGGTGTTTTTGCCAATCCTTCACATAAAAAATGAAGATAGACTAACGCAATGGCTTGCTCTCCAGAAAGGACTCCTGGGTAACTTTTCCTTGTTTCATTGAAAATGAGTTGGTTTTCCCGGGCTTGATTGGAATATTCTATAATTTTATTAAGTTTTTCATGATCAAGAGGTTTTTCAAAAACTTTTTCCATAAAGGCTACCAATAATTCTAATTGTTCTGTCACGTATTTTAGTGCTGCTTCATCATTATTTGCTGGAACATCAAGAATGAAATAAGGCTTATTGTAATGTTGAGATAAATACCTGAAAAGCTGAGGTGCTCCATCACAAAGATGCGAACTAGCTAAAAACAAATCGGGCTGGGGAAAATAATCTTGAGGAACACCAGCTGCAGCCACTCGGTGAAAAGAGCAAACATCCCTTGAGAACCCGCTTTTTTCAGCTTCTTTTAACAGCTCCGGCGAGAGCTCCAAAGAGGTGGCGGTTGCTGCAGCCACTTCCGGGGCAAAAGGCGTTCCATCAAACGCATAAACCAGTTCTTCCGGAAAAAAAGCAGTGGTGAAGATAGTGGGCTGTTTCTCCTTATAAGCTTGGGCAGTTAAATCGAGCCCTAAAGAAGTCAGTTCATTTAATCCCTTAAATTCATAGGGGCTTTTTGATACAAATAAAAATTTGGCCAATTGATAAGTATAAGGAGAAGAGAAGATTTTTTTGCTTAATTCTCCACCCAATTTCTCTTTAAATAGTTTAATTGGTTCCATAATTGTCCTCTCCTATTTAAAAATGCTATTTTGAACCCTATGTTTATTTGCTGTTTTGCTTTCCGGTTTCCTAATATAGTACAGTTTCCGTGGAATAATCAGTCATAGAAGAATGGTTTCAAAAAAGGCTTCTACCCGGGTGCGGATTTGGTTTAGTTCGCTGCTGCCTAATTCCGAATTGATACGCAAATAAGGATACCCAAGTTTATCATATAATTTGCTGGATATTAAGTAATCGTAATTTGCTAAATCACAAAACCCTAGGTCATGGTGAATAATACCCTGCACATTGTAGCGTGCAAAAAACTCCTTCAGCGCTTTTTCTCTACTTGTATGCTGGGTACTAGAGCCAAATGTACGCATGCAGGAAGGTTTCTCCATATAGGCCTTGGCAATTAATTGAAAAATTTGCAAAGCATCAGAACGATAATAGTTTGTATCTAGAGGGATTTTTAATAATTGAGGTTTATATAGATATCTAAATCCAGCGCAGTTTTCAGGGATGACTGGGTAAGGGCTGCTTTCACAGATAACCTGATACATTTCCCTAGTGACAATCCCTCCAGATAGCATAATTACAGGGTTGTTATTTTCTTGCTTGTAGTGGCTCTCGAGAGAAGATATCCGATTTCCCAGTTCCTTGTTCACCTGTTTTCTCGGCTCTGTACTTAAAGATTGAATAAAATGCAAAATGTTATTACACACAAGATGGAGTTGATAATTTATTGATAGAAGCAGTTTTTGTGTTTCCTGGTATATCTTTAATGTATTAGTCAATATTCTTATGTCGTCCATACTCGTTTTTTCTTCATCTATTCTGCAGTCCACTTTTGCTTGCGACTTTAAGTAATCATAGAGATGTTTGATTTGATACGCATAGTACTGATAAGCCGTATGTTCTTGTTTTCTAGGTAAATCTAAAAGATATACAAACTGGTTTTCAGAAGAAAGCTGGGTTAAAACATTAAATAGATGGGTGGCAGCATTACAAGAGTTGGCAATTACGATTCCGCGTATGTGACTGTATTCATCCTTCTCAAACCCTTCTGCCAATTGCTTCACATAAGGGCAAAAATTAGAAGGCAACATATGACAGTTCCCCTGGCATTGAGTTTCTCCAGGCCACAACCGAACGGGCTGGAATCCAGCCGCAGCTATAATTTCTTCTGGAACATAAGCGCATATCCAGGCAACCTTTTCCATTTATTTCACCTCGAGGGTCTTGAAATTATGCTTTTAACTTCTCAGCCTGTTTTTCTGCTAAAAGAGCTGCTCCAAGCGCTCCTACTATCTGGGGTTCTGTAGGGATATAAATCGACGCTGCGAAGCGCCTTTCTATTTCTTGCACTACGCTCTTATTTTTAGCAACGCCTCCACTCATTGCATAAGGGGGCTCGAGGCTGATTCTTCTTGCCATAGTTTCGGTGCGTTCTCCAATGGAATGCACCAGTCCCCTTAT
>CAZARY010000177.1:0-4275 GCA_964487675.1 uncultured Clostridia bacterium
ACATTGTCAATCAAAGGTGTGCCTGTATATAAAAATAAGGATGAAAAGTTGCATGATGCTAATCAAAAAAGAAGTTATGTTAGTGTTGAGTCCTTTATAAATCAAAGCTATCAACTGAAAATTTTTGATCCTAGTAGTTCTAACGGATTACGACCATATTATCATGAAGGAATAGAACCATGTTTTTTTGAGCAAACGAATTATGAGGTGGTTTTGGAAGTTAGTGATGGTAACAAGGATTATAAACTCACCCATGTTAATCCTCATTTGGATAACGCAGTTACCCCTACAGGAAGTGGTGGTCGAATATACACTGGAGTAATAAATTTTCACAATGACATTGGGTTTTCACGTTTTGTGCTAGAAGAAAATGGCGTTGAAATTTTTTCTTTTGAAATAGAAATTTTTCCAAGTAAACTAGATTATGTAGACGACTTTTATCAAATGCTTCAAGAAGTTAACCAAGAGATTTATAATCTGGCTTTTGATTTTCTTAGAAGAACATATTTATCTGCACAGATAACAAAAGAAAAAACTCCTTCGGAAGCAGAATTTTATACAATTATTTCAGCAATTTTTAAAGAATTTTATAATGCTTTAGAACGTATCAAAAATCAGCCCCATCATAAAATAGTCCCTTCAAATAAAGTTGTAAGACCTGAAAAAGCCAAAAAGACTAACAAAGAAACTCTAAAATGGCTCAAAAAAAGACCTGATATAATGCAAAAAACATCTAATTCTGGTATAGCCGTTAACAACAACAATTACCTTCCAAGAAAAATTTTAGATACTAAAAAAGAACTAAGTTTTGATACTTATGAAAACAGGTTTTTGAAGTGGATCCTTCTAATAATAGATAAAAGATTAAAGAGATTTTCAGAAAAACTTAATGCTGAACAGCTAGAAGTTAAGGATGAAGTACAAAATGAAATTAATAAAATGAGGTCTAAACTAAGAAATTATATCAACTATAGCTTTTTACAATTTGCGGGGAGATTAAATAGATTAGAAAGTAGTTCATTAGTGATGCAGATGGGACAAGGATATCGTGATGTTTATAAATATTACCTTATGATGAAAAAAGGATTAAACTTAACTTCTGATATCTTTAACATATCCATAAAAGATGTGGCTCTACTTTATGAATATTGGTGCTTTTTAAAGTTAAACGCTCTACTCAGAAATAAATATCAACTGGAAAGTAATGATCTGATTAGTTTAGATAGAACTGGTATTATAGTGAAATTACAAAAAGGAAGGGAATCCCAGTTAACATACCGAGATCCTAAAACAAATGAAGAGTTTACTGTAGCTTATAATAGGGCTTTTAATAACTTGCCAACTGTTGGTCAACATCCAGATAATATATTGTCTTTAAAGAAAAGTGACTCAAATGTCCACTATCAGTACATTTTTGATGCCAAATATCGACTAGATAAAAGTAGCGAATATAAAGAGATGTTTAACCAAATTGGACCACCAGTGGATACAATTAACGCTATGCATCGATATCGTGATGCGATAGTGGCAAATGACAAACATAGTGAAGATTACACTAGGAATATTTTTGGAGCATTTGTACTATTTCCCCATAATAATGAACTAGAATTCGCGGGGCTAGTGGATGGGAAGCCAAGCAAATTTTATAATAGTATTTCAGAGATTAGTGTTGGTGCCTTACCATTTTTACCAAGTCAAACTAAACTTGTAAAATCCTTTCTTGATGATTTATTAGTAGAGTCAGCAGATACAGCTTTTGAGCGCTCTGTAATACAACAGGGAACAAAAAGATACTACAATAAACAACAACAAATTAGCGATGTTTTAATTGGTCCATTGAGACGAGCAGAACAACTTGATCTGTGTTTGAATCATAATATGTACTATACTTACCTTGATCAAGTTAAGAATCAACTAGGTTTACTTCAATATATTGCGTTATATCAATCAAAGCGAAAATTTCAGAACCAATATAAACAGGGGATTTGCTACTATGGAAAAATAAAAGAGTATTACATTATTCCTAGAAAAGAAATCAAAGAATCTGAAGCAGCTACTCAACCTGATAAATTGGCTGTTAAATTCATAATTGAGGAATGGGAAAAACTAAATAAACCGATTCAGCCTCAAGGTTATGGTCCTCAAGGCCCACAGTTCACAAACTGGTACTTATTTCAAGAAGCTGAGACATACCCAGAATTACATCTTAATTGGGAAGAGATGCGATTGTTAAAAGAGCTGAGACGTATAGAAGCACAAACAAAAGTTGATTTTCCTAGTGCAACTATTAGACATAATGATCGATTTGAGCTTATAGAGTTTCCGGGATTAATAATAGAACGATTAGACCATAAAAGGTTTAAAGTGATAACAGATTTAAATGAGAAAATATTTGAATTTCAAGAACTAAAGGCTAAGACTAAGACAACATTGAAAAAGATAATTGAGATGAGGGAATATATTGAATAATTTCCCCAAACAAATTCACGATAATATTTACGATAATATTGTTGATTTGTTTTTGAAAAAAGAGGATTTATAAAAGATTTGCCGAATATAACCATTAAAAATAAAATATTACAAAAAAAGCAAATAAATGCCAATAGAAACCTTTATTAATAAAGTTGTATGGACTTACTGCGTATTCCGTTTTAGGACTTACTTCAAATCGATGAAATACTTGCACAAAAAGCTTTTTTAATGATTTTGGAGGAAAAGCATTAATGAAAAAAGACAGAATATTATCACATCTATTGGGTCTTTATTGGAGTGACTGGTGTGATTTATTACAATTTTCTATGATCGATATACGTAGGAGCGCTTTTGATGATAATGGTGACAAACTGATGATCAAAATTTTGTCAAACGTAATAAAGCAGTTTCCCATTAGAAGCTGGTGGCTCAGTCCTGCCAGCTTCTAATGGTTGCTATTCTTAAGTCCACAAGGAAAAGCTTACAGCTTATAAAAAAGTACTTTGAGAAACAGCTTGTACCTTAAGAAAGCAAGGAAATTCATGTTCGAGTTAATCAAGCTAAATATTCGGGGGTTGTATAAATGGCGTGTTTACTCACTTTATTATCATGGAATATGAATCAACGGTTAGACGTTTGGGAGAATGTTTTGGCTTCAGGTGCAGATGTGGCACTGTTACAAGAAGCTAAACCACCGCCACCACATATAAAAAGTAAACTCATTGGTGATTTTGAAAATATTTGGGAGATAACGGGCAGACCATGGTGTTCAACTGTAGTAGGTTTATCAAAACAGGTTCAGTTGATGCCTATTACTACCCAATCTGTTGGTTCATGTGATCCTCATGCGTTGATGGCTTCTCGCTTAGGCACAATTGGCGTTGCGATTGTGTATCTTGAAGAAACAGAGGAAGAAATAACCATTGTTTCCTTATATGCGACTTGGGAAACCCCGATAAAACGGACCGGCTCTAGTTGGATTTATGCAGATGCTTCGGTCCACCGGTTGATCTCTGATCTATCGGGTCTTATTGGCAACCAAAGAAAACACAAGATAATTGCAGCTGGTGATTTGAATATTTTATATGGTTATGGCGAAGGTGGCAGTGAGTACTGGAGAAAACGTTATGATACAGTATTTGATCGGTTTTCAGCACTAGGATTAAAGTTTATTGGTCCCCAAGCTCCAACTGGAGGTCAAAAGGCCGATCCTTGGCCGCCGGAGTTACCCGAAGAAAGTTGTAATGTTCCAACCTTTCGTACCCGAAAAAGCAAACCAGAAACGGGAGCTAGGCAGCTGGATTTTGTATTTGCATCTGAAAGTATAGCTGACCGTTTATCAGCAAGAGCTGCCAATAGCATAGAAGAATGGGGACCTAGTGATCATTGCCGCATTTACATTGAGTTTAAATAGCCACCTCATATCCATTGAATAGATGCAACATGATTATTATTGACTTTTACTAAGAGATTGTAATATTAAGTTAAAACACTTACATCTTATTAGAAATAAATTGTGAAAGATAAGTGAAAATGTTTAGCGCTAATTACGTTAATTTAACCTCTAACTTTATTATTCAAAACTTGGTGGAAGAGAAGAAGAAAATAAATTCAGAGCTTTATTCAGTCAATTTTATATGAAAGCCTTTTTCAAAATTTTGAAGACCTAATACATGGGGATTTTTGCTCAATATAAAAGGAGCTCACCCCAAAGTTATCGAAAATACAAAGTGGATACAAAATACTCTCGAAAGGAGTGAGCTCCACTTTGTATTTTCTACAAACAACCCTGTTTTCCCTTGA
>CAZARY010000178.1:0-4192 GCA_964487675.1 uncultured Clostridia bacterium
GTTTTAACGCAGCCCAAAATCGGGAGCATGGTTACAGCCAGCTCAGCAAAGCCATGAGTGAAAGTATTGAAAAACCAAATAGGGAATTTATCCTGATTTAACTTGATAACCTTATTTCATAATAAATCGTAGTATCATGAAGAGGGTATAAAGGAATTTAAGTATTTCTTATTGACCTGGTTTATTTTCCTTGAATCTCTGTTAGGCCTAAAAGATTTTAAAAGAGCAAGATAGGAGGTTGCCATCTTTGTTTTCAAATTCTTTAAAAGTTGCGCGCATTTTTGGGATAAATGTGGAAATAGATATGACCTGGTTGATCGTTTTTATGATATTGAGTTACAGCTTGGCTACAAACTATTTCCCAAGTGCCTTACCAGGTGCTGGGGAAACCATGTGGTGGGTACTCGGGGTTTCTGCCACCTTGCTGCTTTTTGCGTCTGTTCTCGTACATGAGTTTGCCCATTCATTAGTGGCCATTAAAGAGGGTCATACCATCAAAAGAATTACCCTATTTATTTTTGGAGGTGTGGCTCACTTAGAAGAGGAACCAAGAACGTCAATAGCAGAACTGAAAATCACTATAGTTGGACCTTTATCCAGTTTAGGGCTTGCTTTATTGTTTTGGTTAATCTATTTGGTCGTGCCGCAAGCGACACCTGTTGCCGCGGCCACTTTTTTCCTAGCCAGTATTAATCTCACCATCAGCTTGGTCAACTTAGTGCCAGCTTTTCCCTTGGACGGGGGTAGAGTTTTGCGGGCTTTAATTTGGTATTTTAAAAAAGATTTACTGACTGCCACCCGGGTTAGTGTCATGGCGGGGAGCGCTTTCGCGTTTCTACTTATGGGTATTGGTTTTTATACTATTTTGACTATTTCTATTATGGGTCTTTGGTATATTTTCTTAGGATGGCTGCTTTATCAAGCCGGTCAAAATAGTTATACCCAAGTCACTCTTAAGAATTCATTGTCAGGATATAGAGTCAAGGATTTAATGACAGATCAGGTGGTGGTAGTTTCTACAGAATTGAACATAAGGGAACTGGTCAATGAATTTTACCGCTACAAAGTGGGTGCTTTTCCAGTGGTGGGAGGCTCTGCCCTTGCAGGCATGGTGACCATGAACCAGGTCAGAAATGTAGATCGACGTCAATGGGATCAATATAAAGTCAGGGATGTTATGACCCCTATTGATGCGTGCATTAAAATGCATCCTGAAGATGAAGCGGCAGACGCCATGATGGAGATGGCAAAAAAGAATGCAGGTCGAATTTTGGTTATGGAGGAAGGGAAACTGGTAGGTATTTTAAGTAATACCGATGTCATGAGGTTAATTCGAATGCGAACAGCGCTGGGAGAATAAATCACTAACGGGTTACAATTTAATGACTTCCACTTCCGATGCTCGTTTGGTCTTGACAAAAAACTCGGCGGGGGGAGTCTTAAATGCGACACCTAAAAAACTAAACGCTTTATCCGCTTGGTAATCTAAACCAACGATGTCTATATTCCTAACATCTGTTGAAGTTGTAATAGATTCTTGCAGAATGCGCCCCAACATAGGTCCTGATAGCTGGGCGATGAGCACTGCTAATATTATATTAAAAAAGCTGATCATGCCTGTTTGCCACAATAGAACGATAAATATTGCAGCTGCCATAAAATTTGCTGCCAGGATGCTTGTGCCACATCTTTTATGCACGACCAAGTGCGTTTCACCATTTCGAAGCTTTTTTAGACCCATCAAAGCTGCCTTTTCTAAGTGGATGGGTTGAACACGTCCTTGAATGAAAAACCCCGATTCTTTCGCGTAGCCTGTTAGGCCAACATAACCAAATTCCTTTTCTAAGACATTGATGGTGGCATGTTCTAAGGCATGATTCACTCTTAATTGTTTGTTGGTAGCTATTTTAAATAATTGAACGGGCACATAAATCAAGTTCAGCAAAGAAAAAAACGCAAACTTGAACGGCAACAAGATTACACTTAAAAGGATAAAGATTAATATGGGGAGTAACAGCAACTCCAGAAAAAACAATGGATTCACCTCTTTATTACAGTCACTTATTTTTATGTTAATGCATTATTAGAACGTTCATATCAATGGGCGACAATTTAATTTTAACATATATGCATTTTTACAACTCAAATCAAAAACACCGGAAAATCACGTAGTGATGTTATATATAAGATGATTAGATTATAAAAGAAGCAAGGGGGATGGTTGAATGGATCAAAATCAAGATAATTTTAGACCCGGATATTTAAAATTATGGAAAGAAAACCAACTAACAACTTTAATGGAAAGCGCCTATAGGGAATTGGAAAATTGCCGTTTATGTCCTCATGAATGTGGTGTAAATAGAAGAAAAGGAGAAAAGGGGGTCTGTCAAACAGGCGAAAAGGCCCGTGTAGCTTCAGCATTTCCTCATATTGGAGAAGAGGCTGTCTTGGTTGGAAGAAAAGGTTCGGGGACCATCTTTTTTTCTCATTGCAATTTGTTGTGTATATTCTGCCAAAATTATGATATCAGCCACTTGGGCCAAGGCAGAACTCTTAGTGCTGCTGACCTAGGAGACATAATGATAAAGTTGCAAAAACAAGGGTGCCACAACATAAACCTGGTCACCCCAAGCCATGTTATCCCCCAATGCATTGCTGGCGTTCATACAGCTGTGCAAGATGGGCTCAATGTCCCCATAGTTTACAACAGCGGGGGATATGATTCAGTCAACGGCTTAAAAATGCTAGATGGATTTATAGATATCTACATGCCTGATTTAAAGTTTAGTGATAATGCCACAGCGGGAAAATATACCATCGCCAAAGACTATTTTTCAGTTATGTGTGAAGCCTTAAAAGAAATGTACGCCCAGGTCGGCCCACTGCAAGTAGATGAGAGAAATATTGCAAAAAAAGGCATGATCGTACGTCACTTGATCCTCCCTAATGCGCTAGCTGGAAGTAAAGCGATTTTTCAACTTATCAAACAAACGGCCCCAGGAGCAGCTGTTAATGTTATGCCCCAGTATTATCCAGCCTATAAATCTTTTGACCAGCCTGAGCTGAGCAAAGCTCCTACCTACGCTGAACTCAATCAAGCGAGGAAAATGGCAAAAGAAATGGGCTTAAATTTCTTGTCGAGGTGATAAAATGCTGTCCCCATTGATTTTTATTTTTAAATGGATAAAGTATTTTCTGACTAGATTGAAACGAACCATAACCAAACCCGGGGATTATATTATTATAGATTTAAGTCGACATTATACTTATTTTCCGGAAAAACACGACAATTTGTGGCAAAAATTTTATCGGCCTAAAAAACCAGATCTCTATAGTTTGAAACAAGAAATTAAACAGATTGCTTATGATCAAAGGACAAGAGGGGTCATAATCAAGATATCAGGTTTAAAACTTTCTTATGCTCTGCTTAAAGAGGTAGCCGAGAGCATCCATGTCCTTCGTGCAAACAACAAAGAAATATACTGCTGGTCTAAACAGTATGCTGCTGGGGAACTTTATCTTGCGTCCTTTTGCGACCGAATCCTAATACAACCGGGAGGGGGTATAGACAGTCTGGGATTTCGAGTTGAATTTAGATTCTACCATGATCTACTTCAAAAACTTGGATTTCAACTTGATGTCTTGAAAACCGGTCCATATAAAACCGCGGCTGACTCTTTAATCCGCTCCTATTCTTCGCAAGAATCTAAAGAAATGCTTCATTGGATTTTAGATGATCTCTATGCAGACCTGTTCTACCACTTGGCTCAAAATAGAAAATTTACCCATGAACAACTTCAATCAATAATATCGGGATTACCCTATACGGATTATGAAGCTATATCTGTAGGGTTGGTTGATGATATTTTAAATGAAGAGTCATTGCTGGGGTATTTGAAAAACCATGCAAACCAACAAAATAAGGAAAAAGAAGAAACAGGGAAGGATGCGTCCCCAATAAAAATAGAAAATTGGGAAATGGCAAAAAGGAAAATCTTACCTAAAAAACCAACATTAGGCCCTGGAAATATAGGTTTGATAAAAATTGAAGGGATGATTGTTGATGGGAGCACAAAATCATCTCACCCTGGTATTCCTTTTTCACACATAACTGCTTTCATGGGAAAAAGAAGTGGAGACTCGATCATCACAGAGCAAATCAGAAAACTGGAACAAAATCCACGCATCCAAG
>CAZARY010000179.1:0-4181 GCA_964487675.1 uncultured Clostridia bacterium
AACAACGGAGGTTGTACCCCCTATTAACGCTGCGTGTGATGTTTCAAACCCCCTGTTGTTAGGTCTATTGAAATGCGTGTGATTATCTACTCCACCGGGAAAAACATACATGTTTGTGGCATCGACCACCTCTTCAGCGAAGCTGTCTAAATTTTTGCCAATCGTAGTAATTTTTTCCCCCTCAATTAAAATATCTGCCGCATACTTCTCCAAAGCAGTTACAATCATACCATTTTTAATTAGCTTCATTTTTATCCCCCTACAATAGAATTGGTTTTCAACATGCCAATCATGATAATCAAAAAAATTCACTGACCTTTGACGCCACAGGGGGACTATGTCCTTAAATGGTTAATACCTTTAAATGAAACAGAGCCCCCAAAATCCTATATGGAAAGTACTGCCTCCCGTAACTTTATTAACTAGATTTAACAGAAATCCCAAAGTTTGCAGTAAAATTTTCTTAAAATCTATGTCCATAATTCTTCACAATAAGGGCAAAATATACCTCTTTTCTGTTTGGATTCTTTTGGTTTGTTTCAGCCAAAATCTATTTTATCAAACAAAAAGGCGAATTGTTTTGTTGTCAGTGAAGGTCTTTTATTCACAAATTTTTGGGGAAGACGGTTTCTTTAATAATTTTTAAAGTAGGTAGGCTACATTAAGAATAGTATGACATTCATTTACATGTTTCACTTTAAATATAAATTCGCCACACAAAAATTAAAGCATAAGCTTGCCGAAAAGACAATCTTATGCTTTAAATAACCCATTGTCTCAAAATTTAAGTTTTAATTTGGTGGAGGCGGGGGGAGTTGAACCCCCGTCCGGAGGTATCCAAGCAAGAGGCTCTACGAGCGTAGCCTCCAGCTTAAGGTTCGCCTCACAAGGCTCCTAGAGGCCAGAGCCCTTGTAAGGCTAGCCTCGATTGATTTCCCGGAGTGAGCGAGGCAACTCACACCGGTATCCTGCTAGGGTTGGCGCCCGGTCTCGTTCCCGCAGGAAAGGAACGAGTGGACGTGCTGCGTTAAATTACGCAGCAGCTAAAGCGTAATCTTCGTCGGCATTTAAATTTAGATCCATGTTTTTTACCAGGTTCATGGTCCTGGGCTCGCTCCTCTTACTCCAATACCTCCGTCGAAGCCACGTCGCCCCCATGATTTATGCAGCTAATCTGTTTCTGCCTTTTCCCATGCCTTTTTATATCAATTTTTGTTTTCATTTTCCATGAATATATATAACAAATATTCTCTAAAGCTGTCAATAGGTTAAAATCCTACAGCCCCCTATATAGAGGGTTCCCAGGTTTTATGTCTCTGCCAAAGCTTACAGTAATACAGCACTTCAAGCAATGCAGTGCCAACCCATTACCTGAATCTTTCCTTGAGGGCTTTCTCCATTTCCCTTTCCTGGGTTTTTCTTTTGATGGCTTCCCTTTTGTCGTGTTTTCTTTTACCCCTGGCCAAGGCCAGCTCCACCTTCACCTTGCCCTCTCTGAAATAGAAAACCAAAGGAACTAAAGTATAGCCCCGCTGCTGCGTCAGGCCCATAAGTCTTTTGATTTGGCGTTTGTGCATGAGCAATTTACGGGCCCGGGTGGGCTCATGATTGAACTGATTACCTTCATTATAAGGGCTAATGTGAACATTGTACAGGAAAACTTCGCCATTTTCAATTCGGGCAAATCCGTCTTTCAGGTTCACATTATGATTTCTACAGGACTTAACCTCCGTGCCCTGAAGTTCAATACCGGCTTCAAACCGCTCGTCAATAAAAAATTCGTGATGCGCTTTTCTATTTTGGGCTATAATTTCGATTTCTTCCTTGGCCATATAAGGCACCTCCTTAAGCGCACCCTAATTATAAGGGTCATGACATGTTGAGTCAATTTAAACCTTCCGTTTGTCTCGCCGCCTTTCCTTTTTCAATGAATTGTTCTGCTACTGCAGGCCAGGAAAAGTGATTTTCCATTAGCTTATGGGCTCTGAAGCCAATCCAACTTTTCTCAGCTTCCGTCATGTTTTCGTAAATACGCAGTAACATTTTTATATTTCCTACCATTCGGAAAACCAGATCTTCTCCTATGTGAAGGCGCTGAAACTTTTCCCCCGTGCGGTATGCCATATCTTTAAATTCATCTGCATACAAACTGATAATGTCTGTAAAAGCTGAATGTCTGGTTAACACAGGAATAATCCCACTGGCTAGAGATTCTACCGCCACAAGGCCAAACGCTTCAGGAAAAATCGAAGGAGCAGCAGTCACTTTCACACATGGCAGTAAATATTGAAGTTCTTTGTGGTTTAATATCCCGGTAAAAATTACATGATCCATAATTTTGTCTTCCACCGCAGAAAAATATTTTTCACGATTTTTAGGGTTTTGCAGGTAACGCTGCAGCTCTGCAAAATACTTCGCCTTCAGGTTATCATCAGCTTGTTTATCATAGTACCAAGGCTGATCTAAAATGTCGCGAAAAGCTTCCCTATACCCATAATGAAGACAGTAAATCATATATTCAAACAATTCCCGGGAACTGCCAAATCCGGAGAAAATAAATTTTGTCCGGGGGTAATCTTTTAAAATTAATGGTGCACAAGCAATGATAAGCTGCACGCCTTTTGTCCACAAGTACTTGCCAAAAAACATCACCACTGGGTCTTTATCCCAATCTATGTTTCTTTCCAGCCTTTCCCCGGCATCCACATCGGGGACCCACGTTTCGAATTGGTCTCGAATTTGATTGGCTGCCTCCGTAAAGCTGGCGCGATTATCTGCAGCTCTTTGCTTTAGTTCTTGCAAATAACGCGCACGGTCTACTGCACCTCTTGATCGCGCTTGGGTATTGGCCGTCTTATGGGTCAAGAATTGCGCGACTTGGTGGATGTTTTCCCATTTTTCGTCCTGCTCCACCACGGGTTTAAACTGCGCCGTATCCACGCCAGCAGGAATGACAGTGGCTTTTTCTTTTACTTGCTCATGATCATGAAAATAATCGATAAAATTTTGCCTTAAATAGGTACTGACAAATACGACCCGATCTACATTGTTTATGCCTTCTAATGCATATCTATGCAGAGATTTGCTTTTTCTCACCGAAAAGTTTAAAGCGCTGCCATGGATCACCGCCATGTGAGGCGGCCGATAAGTTTTTTTATTTTGACAAACTCGGGTGAGCGCTCTCCCCGTGTAGACCGGCTGCATGATTGTATGATTACTAATCACCAGATCCACGGGGTTATGGTGCAAAAAGTGCTCCAGGGCAGTGGCGTTATTCCATAGATATGCCTCTATTTCTTGTGGCTCCATATCAGTGTACTCTTTGACCTGGAAACCTTTATAATCATCGTAAACATAAACCGGGAGCAGCCCCCCTAAATGAGGGATATACACTTTTACACCTCTATCACAGGATAAATTACAGGCACGATTCTGGGCGCTGTAAACCAATTTTGTCGTCCTATTGTCAGCTTCAAACGCCAAGCACTCCTCGATAAAAGGGATTTCTTTTACCTGATCTTCCTGGCAAAATAGGGAAACTTGATGCCCCATTTCCAAAAAAGTCTTGCTTAAATTATTCACATATAAATTGCTCCCTGTCCCTTTGAGTAAGTATCCGTGGACAATTAATATATGCAAACAAGACCCACTCCTTTGCATAAATAATGCACAAAATCGTAGCAAAATGTATTTAAATATCGCGATAAACATATTGACAATAGAGGGCGCCCATTGGATTGTGCGCCAGCACCCTATCTTTGACGGCAAAATAGGTCACCGGAGCCTGAGAGTATTTAATAAATAAAGTGTCGTGCCCGACACAGAGACCTAATATAATATTTAGTTCCGTCTGTTCTTTGGCCAACAGTTCCGCTTGGGCAATAGGATTGCAAATTGATTCCCGTGTGCCAGGCCGCACTTTCTCATCGTCTTGGAGTCCGATGGCCTCTTTGTTAATCCCACCTGTTTTACAAATAATCGAGCTCACCTGAAAGTTTTTATTTTCCAGCACTTGAACAAGCAATGCCGCTTCGGATTTTAACCCGATACAAAAAGCCACCCCAAGCTTTTTGTACCCCATCCGACCAGCAAAATCAATAATTTCTTCTAACCGGTTCATCACTTTATACCCAAACGCTTCCGTCTTGGCCGAATTGAGCGCAATACTTTGGTCTTCCCCA
>CAZARY010000180.1:0-4171 GCA_964487675.1 uncultured Clostridia bacterium
AAGCATCGCAGCGCACATATAATTTGTTCCCCTGATTTAACTTGATAATCAGATTGATAAATTGAATTTACAGCGTAGGGAGTCATAAAGCGATTGGCTTGTGATATACATTATAATAGAACATCAGTTCGATGTAAAGAGAGAAAGCTCTTTGCTTTAATAAAAATTTGCAGTAAAATATAGGTGTACAGGTAAAATAATTCAATGGATCTGATGGGTTAATTGTTTGGCTTTTAAAGGGAGGGACTGCTTTGGACAAGAAACCGATTTCAGATATTTATGGTAGAATATCAGAGCTTACCGGAGGCGACGGCGTACAACAGATCGCCGAAGCGATTTCTGGTGTGCTGCAGCTGGATGTGACCGTAGCGAATAAAGATAGAGTACGGGTAGCAGGCACCGGCCAGTACCGGAATACAATAGGCAAAAAACTGCCTTATGGGTCCGGATACCATCGGATTAAGCAGGTAAAAGAGATGATATTTATCGAGGAACCCGGGTACGATGAACTATGTATCACCTGTGAACAATATGGCGATTGCCCTGAAAAAACTCATATACTGGCCCCCATTTTGGCCGATGGGGAAGTAGTCGGTTCTATAGGCATTACTGCTTTTGAAGACCACCAAAAAGAGCAGATCTACTCGGCCAAGCACGAATACCGAGATTTTATCCTTCAAATGTCCAAGCTTTTAGCGGCCTGGTTTGTGCAAGCAGAGCTCTTGGAAGAAAGGACCCGGGCTTATACCCAGATGAACGCCCTGGTTGATTCCGTGTATGAAGGTATTGTAGCTGTGGATGACAGGGAGCGCATTATAGCTTTAAATAAATCGGCTGAGAAGCTGCTCGCGATTGATCGAAAAAGTTTATACGCTAAATTTTCGGAGGTGCTCCCGGAATTAAGCTTTTTCCTAGAAGTTATATCCAACCGGGAGAAAATAGTGGGCAGAGAAATAACAGTGGCAGAAAAAAATATCCACTGCATGACAAACGTGATACCGGTCAAAATGAATGATAAGGTGGTGGGGGCTGTTGCCACTGTGAGAGACATGAAAGAGGTCCGCCAGATGGCATTTCAGATGTCTGGCAATGATGCCGGTTTCACTTTCGATTCAATCATCGGTAAAAGTAAAATTATGGAGGAAGCCAAGCAGAAAGCCAAAAACGCCAGTCAAACGGACTCCACTATTTTGATACGGGGGGAAAGCGGCACAGGAAAGGATTTGTACGCCAGGGCGATTCACGCAGCCAGCAATAGAGGGAACTATCCTTTTGTGGCTGTGCATTGCGGCGCTATTCCAGAAACCTTGCTGGAAAGTGAGCTGTTTGGCTACGAAGAAGGGGCGTTCACCGGTGCAAAAAAAGGTGGGAAACCGGGCAAATTTGAGCTGTCGGACAAAGGCACCATATTCCTTGATGAGATTGGAGATATGTCCATGCATCTCCAAGTAAAACTCCTGCGGGTACTGCAGGATGGCCAGTTCGAGCGCATCGGCGGGAAAGAACCGATCCGGGTGGATGTTAGGGTTGTTGCAGCCACGCATCAGCCTTTGGAAGAGATGATGGCTGGCAAACAATTTCGCCAAGATCTTTTTTACCGACTGAATGTGATTCCTTTGTTTATTCCGCCCTTAAGAGAACGAAAAGATGATGTGCCTCTGCTGCTTAACCACTATTTAAAACGCTATGCTAAAACCTTTGGCATTGAAACCCCCAGGTTGACCCCCCAGGCTATGGACAGGTTAATGGCCTACCACTGGCCAGGCAATGTCAGGGAATTAGAGAATCTCGTGGAATACATCTTAAACATGAAAGGAGACCAGCAAATCACTGAAAAAGATTTACCCGAGCATATTTTGGTACAAAGAGACGATGAGAAGTCAGAGGGCGAAAAACCTGCAAACCTCTTGCAGCCCCTCCAAGATTTGGAGCAGAAAGCTCTAGAGCAGGCGGTGGATACTTATGGCTTATCCGAGGAGGGGAAGCAGATGATCGCTAAAAAACTGGGTATAAGCAGGGCTACTGTGTACAGAAAACTGAAAAAGTACCGGATGCTTCCCAAGCAATCTAACTAGCTGAAAAGTTAACCCCAAAAAATCTATAAGTTGACAACTTTCCTTTTAACTATTATGATTAAGGTCGCCGCTTAATTCATAATAAGGATGGGCGTGTTCACATCAGGCGTGATTAAATGAAAAAATGCTAAAGACACAAAGCATTAAAGAAAGGGGTTAACTTTGCCATGAAAACCAAGAATATGATATTAATCGCATTATTTGCGGCAGTCACCTCTGTATTAGCTTATGTTTATATCCCGATCCCCGTCAGTCCAGTTCCGGTCACTGGCCAAACTATGGGGATGATGCTGGCAGGGGCTATGTTGGGACCGAAGGCGGGCTTTCTAAGTCAGGTGATTTATATTCTCCTGGGGGCTGTGGGCCTGCCTGTGTTTGCCGGAGGCATGGGTGGTATTGGTGTACTGTTAGGCCCCAGAGGCGGTTACTTATGGGCGGCACCCCTGGCGGCTGCCATAGTTGGTGTCATGGCTAGATGGGCCCAAAATCAGTCAGGATACCGCTATTGGTTTTTGCTATTGGGTGGCCTGGTTTTTGGCGGTATGATCGTTATCTATGCATTTGGGGTACTGCAGCTTGCCCTGGTCACCCAGATACCGATGCAGGCGGCAGTCTTAGAAGGAATGGTACCCTTTATAATCGGCGATGTGGCCAAAGTTGCGGCGAGCGCATTTATCGTGCGAAGCACCCAGGCAGTGCTGGGGATGGAACCCCTTTCTCCCCGAGGTTAACCCTGATTTTCGGGGCTAATCCTGGCTTGTCTATTAAAACAATAAGGGGTTTTCGCTGTTAAATAGCGCTTTTTATGTTATTATTAAGAATATATAGATTTTAGATGCTTCCCGGTAAAGTGACCGTATATTGGCAAAGCATTGTTCATACCGCTTATCTACCGATAATAATTGCTAGAACAATTGCTGGTCATTTGTGGTGGGTGAAGCTGATAAGGGGCGATCGTTATGGCTTCAGGCGAAGCGCCTACTAGACCGGGGCGCCGTCTTGTAACCATTGATATACTGCGCGGCTTTGCCTTATTCGGTGTGCTGCTGGTTAATATGGGGTTGTTCAAATCAACCCTATTTTACTGGGATAAGGCTCCGGGTGACTATGCGGAGAGTCTCAATATCTTTTTTGCCTGGTCGGTAGAGCTACTGGCTGAAGGCAAATTTTATCCCATTTTTTCTTTTTTATTTGGCCTGGGGTTTTACCTCTTTGCAGCCAGGGCAAAGGCTAAAGGCCTTGAAGCTATCCCCCTGTATCGCAGACGGATCTTTGGGCTGCTTATCATGGGTTTTATTCACTTGTTTTTTATTTGGTCAGGAGACATCTTACATATCTATGCTATAACTGGCTTTATCTTGCTGAAGCTTAGCCACATATCGGATAAGAACATCAAAAAGCTGATCATTGTTTTATTTTGTCTATCCCTTGTTTTGCAGGGGGGCATTAAGTTTTCCGAGTCCATGGTGTTGGAAGGAGAAGTTGAAACGGAAATGGGTCTGGATCCCCAGGAAGAGAGGCTGGCGCTTAAGGAGTCCGCCCTTTCCACTTATCAGCAAGGAAATTTTGTTGAAATCCTTCGATTTCGCTTGTTCAATGAAGTCCCTTACGTTCTTTTAAACCTTTTTTTCAGCTTGCCAGATATTTTATTTTTGTTTTTACTAGGATTGTATGTGGGTCGAAAGAAGATTTTGGCAGAAATTCCACACCACGCTGGACTGCTTAAAAAAACGCTTAAACGGTGCTTCACCGTAGGCGTGTCAGGCATGATTGTATATTATTTCCTACGCGCTTCTTTTTTAGAAGTTACCCCCTTATGGCAGTCCTCCATTGAAACTATGGTTTTTTACGCCGCATCTATTTCTATAGCCGTGGCCTATATCGCCCTGATCTCCCTTTTAACCCAGAAGGACTTGTTTAGTAAATTGCTTCATCCTCTTTCCTATGTTGGGCGGATGGCCCTTACTAACTATTTAACCCAGTCGATTATTTGCGTATCGCTGTTTTATGGATACGGAGCCGGATGGTTTGGCCAGGTGTCTGTGGTCCAGGGGGTTTTATTGACTGTGGCCATTTACGCAGTCCAGATTTTTTGG
>CAZARY010000181.1:0-4143 GCA_964487675.1 uncultured Clostridia bacterium
GTAAATAGATCATCCACCTCTATCCACTTTAATTCATTTTTATGATTTTTGTAAAGGCTGAAATGCACGGGCTGCGCCCGGCCTTGACAAAAACCCCAAAATGATTAACCTTCAATTAGGTGGATGAAGAGAAATATTTTAGATCACACTTCTGGCAGATCGAACTCTAATTTGCCGCATCTGAGATAAATAGCTGTAATGAAATTATCTACATTGCGAAAACCTCTGGCTTTTCTTTTCACGGTCTGAATTACGCTATTTATGCCCTCTAAAATACCGTTGTTTATCCTGGTTTGAGTGTACTGTATGATACCCCGCCAGTTTCGTTTGATGAATGCACCTACTTCTTTCATGGGCTCAAGACGGCTTTTTCTAGCCCAGAGATACCACTTTTGCAGATATACAGAAGCATCGGTGATATCTTCAATGTCCCAAAAATCTTTCAAGGCCAGCTTCATATTGTAAGCTCTGACTGTCTTTAGATTTTTATCTTTTAAGGACCTGTATTTTTTCTCCTGTTTTTTGGTCAGATTCTCATAGTTTTTAAGCCAGATATATCGGGTTTTATTAAGTTCTTCATTTTCTTTTCTTTCCTCTCGTCTTACTTCATCTACTGCTTCATTGATCTTTTTCATGACATGAAATTTATCATAGGTCAATTTGGCGTTAGGAAAGTTCCTCTTAGCTCCTTTTATATAGGCAGGAGACATGTCACAACAGACATTTTCAATGTTGTTGATATCGCCGTTGTGAGCCTTTAAACTCAAAACAAATTCATCTATTGTGAGAGCATCTTTGCCTTCTGTCACATAAAGTGTTTTGCCCTGGGAGAGATCCACAAATAATGTCACGTAATTATGACCCTTTTTGCAGGAGGTTTCATCAATACCGACATCTTTAACTTCTGAGAAGTCTTCTTCTCTGCGGGCCTTTTCCACATAATATTTTACAACCCGCCAGAGCCTGGTGTCGTGTTCTCCCACTAAATCTGCTGCTTCTTTTACGGACATGGCTGAAACAAGCTCTATAACGAATGCTTCAAATAAGAGTGTGAACCCAGAACGCGGCCTTGACCAGGGGACCTCTACCTGTAATACCCCGTGTTCATCACAGTCTATCCTGGGAATTTCGCAGTGAATATAGGCTTCGTATTGAAAGAAATTTAAATGTCTCCAGGTGCGTTTATCAGTGGTATCATATATGCTGCTCTTTTGCTCGCATTTTTTACAGGGAAACTCAGTTCCTTTTTCATAGGAAATAAAGAGATCAAGGCGACCTTTTTCCTTGTCAAATTCTACTCTATCAAGCTGCCATGGGCTCTCAATGCCCAAAGCTTTGGTGAATATATCAATGTTATTATACACAGGTGATCATCCCTTCCAGTTGTGGTTGTGCAAATTATACCACAACTGGAGGTCAAATTGCATTGAATTTTAGTGAGTCTATTGTAAAATACCCACACTAAACAGCGAAGAGGCAAATTTTCGACACCGATTAAAACACCCGCGAGGGCACCTGTATCAGAGATTACATTCATGTCAATGATCTGGCCAGAGCTCATATACTGGCCCTTGAGCATCTGGAAAAGGGAGAGGAAAGCCGCATATATAATCTGGGCAGCGGTGATGGCTTTTATGTGAAAGAGGTTATCGATACAGCCCGGATTGTTACGGGAAGGGAGATCGATGCCGAGCCGGCAGAGCGAAGACCGGGAGATCCTCCTGTGCTGATCGCAAGTTTCGGCAGGATCAGAGAAGAGCTATTACTGGTAGAGGGGGAGTTGTTTTTTCAGTATTTCCTTTATGTCTGCTATTAAATACGACATCTTCGATGTGATAGATATAAAAGAAAAGTTTGGTACCCACATAACTTTTCATGGAGGTATCAGCCTCCAAAAGATTGTGCCTCAGAGTATCCAGAGAAAGGTAGAAGAGGAGACGGCATAGATTAGGGAGAATCAGGGAGAATATAAGCGTAAATGGCGGGTATATAGGAGCCCCTATAGATAATATACCTGCTGATATTTCCCAGGATAATATATTTCGCTTTCATTGAAACTGTTCAGGATTACATCGAACTAAAGGAGAAATTGAATCTTTAAAATCTAAAGGAGTGATCAGTGTGCTGGAGAGATTAAAAGAAAGAGTATATGAGATGAATCAGGAGCTGCCGCGCCGGGGTCTTGTGGCCATGACCAGCGGAAATGTAAGTGGCAGACACGAAGAGGAAGATCTAGTGGTGATTAAGCCCAGCGGTGTGCCCTATGAAGAGATGAGGGTTACTGATATGGTAGTGGTCGATCTGGAGGGAAATGTAGTAGAAGGGGATAAAAAGCCCTCCAGTGATACCGCTTCACATCTTTACGTTTACCGCCACAGGGAAGATGTTAAAGGTGTGGTACATACTCACAGCAACTACGCCACCAGCTTTGCTGCTCTGGGTGAGTCTATACCGGCCTGTCTTACGGCCATAGCCGATGAATTCGGCGGTGACATACCTGTGGGGCCAATGGCCGCAATAGGTGGCGAGGAGATAGGTGAGGCTATAGTGGAGAATATAGGAGAATCTCCGGGTATCCTTCTCAAAAATCACGGAGTTTTCACCATAGGTGAATCGCCTGAAACGGCGCTAAAAGCGGCAGCTATGTTGGAGGACGCGGCTAAAACAGTGCATCTGGCCAGGACAAAGGGCGAGCCCAAAAGGCTGCCGCAGGAGGCCATAGATAGAGCTTACAGGCGCTATCAAAATGAATATGGACAGCAGTAGAAAAAAACACAGGTGATGCCTTTCCGGCTATGACAGAGTTTAAAATCTGGCCCTTATTTATTTTCGCCAGTGAAATTAAAGTGAGATGAAAAAGACACCGGCCTGAATGCCTCAAATTTGAGCAACTAAAAGTCAACAAATATTTCATGAATGTAAAAATTAAGCTGAAAGCATCAACTCTTGGAATAAACGTAATTTGAGAGACTTGCCTGTAAAAGAGCTGTCTACGATAGTGAAACTCGACTACCGGAAGATTAAATGTGCTAAATGTGATAGTTACAGAGTTGAAAAGTTGGTCATTAAAACTCTAGGAGGATCAACAGGTACCAATAAAATAACTCAAAAATATTCAGCCTCTACCAAAAACCATTGCCTATTAAAAACAGCAAAAGAATATAATTTGAACTGGAGAACAGTAAAAATTCAGACAAGAGATTTCTGGAAGAAAAATACGGTGCAATTGATTATGAACATTTTTGCTTACTGATGATTATTGAATAAAGAGGGACTTTATATTCATGAATGTCCGCACTATCCGGAAAATTTAAAAGCAAAGATTTTTGAGAAGTTAAACATGAAAATGTTAAGAGGCAGGGGGGATATATATGCAGAATCTTCTCATAGGTCTCGATATTGGAACAAGTGCAGCCAAGGGGATTTTGATCACTGAGGACGGCGATATAGTGGGTCATGCTGACAGTTCTTATCCTGTTTCTAACCCTCGAGCAGGCTGGTCCGAGCAGGATCCCGAAGACTGGTGGCGGGAAACGGTGGAGGTCCTGAGAGAGCTGAAAGAGCAGGCTGATAGCTCAGCGGCTGAGCTGGCTGGACTTAGCTTTTCCGGGCAGATGCACAGCTCGGTCTTTCTTGATGCTGAGGATGAAGTTATCAGGCCAGCAATACTCTGGAGTGATACCAGGACCGATCAGGAATGTCAGGAGATTGAAAAGCGAGTCGGAGGCCGAAAATCCTTAGTGGAGATGACCGGCAATCGGGCCCTGGAGGGTTTTACAGCACCCAAGGTGCTGTGGCTTAAGAATAATGAGCCTGATAATTATAAAAAGGTAAAATCACTGCTTCTGCCCAAGGATTACATCAGATACAGGTTGACCGGTGAAAAGGCTATGGATCTTTCTGACGCTGCCGGCACCCTGCTGTTCGATGTTGAAAATAGAGACTGGAATGATGGGCTTCTGGAACTTCTGGAGATAGATCGCAGTATGCTACCTCCACCCGTGGAATCGACTGCTGTCGCTGGCAATATCACCGAAAAAGCCGCGGAAATCACGGGATTGCCAGCAGGTCTGCCCGTGGTGACAGGAGGAGCTGATAATGCCTGCGGTGCTGCAGGCAGCGGCATGGTCCGTCAGGGACAGC
>CAZARY010000182.1:0-4094 GCA_964487675.1 uncultured Clostridia bacterium
AGAGAACTGAACATCTAGGAAAAGGGGAAATTAAGGATTTCATTTAGTGTTGCTCCGTTTTTACGAAAAATATAAGCAGAAAGCCCCCTGCTTTAGCTGTGGGTGTATGTCAGCGGGATACGGCCAGCAAATTGATTTTGAAAGAGGAACGTCAATTACAAAAAAGATAGGAGGTGGCTGCAGATGAAAAGGGGCGTAATAGTTAAGGATCCTGTAAGGGCTAGTGGGGCGAGAATGACATTTACCATTACAGCTTTGGTGGAAGCAATTTGGTTTGGCCTGGGCAGCTTGCTTCTGCCTGGTTTATTTATCCAATGGGCTTTTGCAGTAGAAGCGGGGACGGTAGAGTTGTACTTTTTAAGAGTTATTGGTGTTCTTTGCATAGCCCTGGCGGCGGGATGCTGGTATGCTCGTGACGGCAAAAAAGAATTGATGAAAGTGATGAGTGTTGTTATGAGTATCGCCAAAGCGGGAAGTACAGTGATATTGTTTATGATGATGGTCGCTGTAAGTGCGCAAACTATTGGGTATATCAATCCTCTTTTGACCGCATTTTTGGCTTTTATTAACATCCGCCTCTATTTAAACTTGGATTAATGAACTCTTTATGTATTAGCTGTGATCAGTAGAGGCAGTAGAGGTATTAGAAGGATGGAAAAAATGAAAAAGAAAAACCCGAACGGTATAGATGATTTCTGAAAAGCGAACATCGTCAACTTGTCGTTAAATTCTGAAAATGATATCATATACACAAAAGTTAACTAACGAGTTATTTATATAAGTTATGAAGCTGTTTGCCTTTACATGGTATACCCTGGTATAGAATATCAAACGATATTTTTATGTCGGGAGGGGATACTATGGGTATCGTTGTTACCCGAAAGAAGGTTCAAAAGAACCTGGATGTATTGAAGCTTAAGCTGTTGCTGCAAAATCACTTAACAAAACGGGTTGTATCGGATCTACTCACTTGGGAAAATAGTCAATTAAAAGCCGAAAAGTTATTAGAAGCCTATTCGGAAGGAAAAGAAAATGAGGTAATGGGAACGGTTACTGGAAAAACTGCAAACAAACTGCTGTCTATTATTCAAGAAGGTCTGGGATTAACAAGCGAAGAAATGCGGGAGGCGGTAAAACATCAAAACGTAAAAGCGACAATTATCAACTCCCTTTATACCCTGGATGAATTTGGGCTTCAGTTTCCTATGCGTTTTTATGCGCCCTTGATGGTGGTTTGGAACTTTACTTACCAGTGCAATTTGAAATGTCGTCATTGTTATGAAGATGCTGGTCCACTTGGGCAAGAAAACCTGTGTAAGCCGGAACTATCCAGGGAAGAAAAATACCAGGTATTGGACCAGTTAGTAGATAGCTATATTCCAACTTTATCTTTTTCCGGCGGAGAACCGCTTTCTCACCCGGATTTTTGGCCTGTGGCTGAAAAGGCCAGCGAAAAAGGGCTCTATCTTTCTGTGAATACCAACGGTACATTGATTACCGAGGAAGTTGCCCGCAGGTTTGAAGAGCTGAATTTTGCTTATATTGCGGTGAGTGTGGATGCGCCGGAAGCGGCCACACATGATGACTTCCGTGGCATGCCTGGCTCCTGGGAAAAAGCAGTACAGGGCCTCAAAAATGTAGCCGATTCTAATGTGGAAGCGGTCATATCCTTTACAGCCACGCGCTATAATTATGAGTTCTTGCCGCAGATTTTTGAACTAGGGGAAGAACTTGGAGTTAGTAAATGTATGATTTACAATTTTATCCCCATTGGCCGTGGGAAAGAGATCGTTGATAAAGATTTAACACCAGAGATGCGGGAATGGATGTTGAAGCAAATGTACCGATACGCCCTAGAGGGGGGAGGCGTTTGCTCAACGGCACCCCAGTTTGGCCGCTTGTGCCAAGAGCAGGACGCGCATGAACTTGTCCCCTTGGCTCATACTGGGCCCAACCGTGCGAAAAACCTCCAGGTCCTAACCGACATGGTAGGTGGTTGTGGTATGGGTAGGGCCTATATGGCGCTTCAACCGGAGGGAATAATTACCCCTTGCGTCTATATGCCGGATATAAACTTGGGAGATATCAAGGAAAATCGCATTTTGGATGTATGGCATAATTCCGAAGTACTGTCTCGCTTAGCGCCCAGAAACACGCTGCAGGAATACTGCGGTGTCTGCGGCCACCGGGAAGTGTGCGGTGGCTGTCGAGCTCGAGCATATGCTTACTTTGATGATCTGGAGGCGCCGGACCCCGGGTGTAAGCGAAACGCTAGAGCGTTTGAAAAAATGGCCACATGATATAAAGCTACAATAAAAATTACAATAAAACAAAGCAATACTATGCAACAGGATGAATAAAGCCTGGCAATCCACTGGCTTTTGCTACTGCCAGGCTCTTATTTTTTATGATTGACGCGGAGAGAATGCAGGAGAGGCTTCCCCAAGCAAAGCCGAGGGAGGGATTCAAAAATAGCAAGAATTAGCAATAATAGCAAGAAATAGCAAAGATTGACAAGAATTAGCAAGGATTAACAAGAATTAGGAAAAATTTAGGAATTCGAAAGGAAATTAATATTCTAAAAGAGAATAATTATAATGAGAACGATTGTCCATAAAATTACAAATTTGGAGGTGTCGATATGACAGCAAAAGTTGGAAAGCCAGCCCCAGAATTTGAAGGAAAGGCGTTAATTGGTGAAGAGATTAAGAAGGTACGATTATCGGATTACAAGGGGCAGTGGGTGGTGCTTTGCTTTTATCCTGGGGACTTTACTTTTGTTTGACCCACGGAAATAGCAGCAGTTGCTGCAAAGTATGATGAATTAAAAGAGCTGGGTGTAGAGGTGCTCTCTGTCAGCACCGACAGCAATTTCACCCATAAAATCTGGAAAGAACAAGAGCTAAACAAAATGGTAGAAGGTGGCATTCCCTTCCCCATGGTCGGGGACACCAACGGACAAATAGGTCGCGCCTACGGTGTTTATAACGAAGATGCCGGGGTCAATATTCGCGGCCGGTTTATCATCAACCCAGAAGGTAAAATTATGGCGATGGAAGTGCTCACCCCAGAAGTTGGACGAAATGTATCCGAGCTTATCCGCCAGGTTAAAGCGTATCAGCATGTAGAAAAAACAGGCGAAGTCACTCCTTCAGGCTGGGCGCCCGGCAAGAAAACTTTAAAGCCGAGCACGGCCCTGGCTGGAAAGGTATGGCAGGAGTGGAAGGTGGAAGATAACTACTAGAGTTTAATTGTGGGCGCTGTTCCCAATTTTATTTTGGATTAGCGGTGAAACTGGGCGCAAGATTTGTATAAAATTCGTATAAATAGTGGCAGCAGCCAAATCATCCCGCTAATCATATGGTTGTTTTAAGAAATTAGCGTAGGAGATTTTGAAACCTTATCCCGGCGGTCACCAGGCTGCTGGGATTTTGATTTTAAAATACTTTAGTAAAAGGACCCTTTTAAAGCCCATTTTTGATACTCTACTATAGGCTTTTTATTTTGAATCTCTCACAAAAACCCGTGCCAAATCCGTGCTGGTCCCTTGCTGTCACCAAGAAAAAGCAGGAATTAGAAAAAAACATATTAGAAAAAAAGCTCCCAAAAAAGCTCACAAAAAAATCGGCATTATTAACAGAGATAATAATGCCGATGAAGTCATGTGGCATATTCTGCCATGCCACTCAGTGAGGAATTCATTCAGAGCAGTTGACGGGATATTTCTTTTGTAATCTCTTTTTCATAGAGTGTTTTGTTTCTTTTACTTAAAAGTCCTAATTCCTGCTTTCTTTTCTTGTCCTGCTGCAGACCGCGTTCTCGCTTGATGGACTTGAGCTTTAAGTTGAGCACCGTTTTACCTCCTTTCTTTTAAAATTTTGAAATTTCGTAGTTAGCAAAAATAAAGATACGCATGGATAAAGCCAGATTTCCTATGCTGATAAATCAAGGGCAAAGCGTGGATCTATTATGTTAACAGGAAAAAAATGGATAATCTCCCCATAAAAAAAGCAATCCAAAACAAACAGATAACTCTATCAACGATGAACAAAATTACAACTTAAAGCTTCTAAAAATGCTATCAAGTAAAGCAT
>CAZARY010000183.1:0-4040 GCA_964487675.1 uncultured Clostridia bacterium
AAAAAGACTTTTTAACGTTAATAAAAAAATCTAAAATATTGCCTAGAGATATGGTAAATATGATATGATAATTATGATATAGTCCTTAAATATAAATATTGCATACATAATAATTATTATATTGGATTATGAGAAAAGACCTTAATAGTTATTTTTAATATAAATTCAAATCAAGATAGCAAAGATAGAACGGTGTATTATTAAGAAGGTGTGCGATTATGAAAAATGTTACTATATCTTTAATCACCTTATACCAAAGGTACATCTCCAGCCTACTGCCAGGTCGGTGCCGTTTTTATCCCACCTGCTCTCATTATGCCAAAGAAGTTATAGACAAATACGGGTGTATTAAAGGTGGAAAATTGGCCATATTTAGGGTATTAAAATGCCAACCGTTTCATCCCGGCGGTTACGATCCGGTGGAATAATATGGAGGATAATCAAATTTTAAAAGCACACCACTGTTTTAAATATATTGTGTTAGGAGGAAAACCATGGGTGTACTAGATCCAATTAGCGAAGTATTAGCTGTTGTTTTGGAATATTTTATGGATCTTACTGGAAGCTATGGGATAGCTATCATTATTCTAACAATTATTGTCAGAGGCTTAACGTTTCCTTTGATGGCAAAGCAGATGAAATCTACCAGCAAAATGCAGGAACTGCAGCCTGAGATCAAGAAACTTCAAGAAAAATACAAGGACGACAAGGAAACTTTAAATAAAAAAACCATGGAACTGTGGAAAGAGCATAATGTAAACCCGGCTGCTGGATGTCTACCCCTTTTGGTCCAGATGCCTGTTTTAATAGGAATGGTTAGGTTACTGCACGAATATCAGCGCTTTCTTGGGGACATTGATCCACACTTCATTGGGATTAATTTGAGCCAGCCAGATCCAATCTATATTTTGCCCGCATTAGCAGGTGTTACAACTTACTTACAGCAAAGACTGACCATGAAAGGTCAGGCTAATTCGGCTATGATGACCATGATGCCTTTAATTATTGTGGTGATTAGTGCCACTTTGCCTGCTGGGCTTCCCTTGTACTTTTTTGTCGGAAACTTGTTTTCCCTGCTGGCGCATCTAGTGTGGAAAAGGCCTAACATGCAAAAACAAGAAGGGGGAGCGAAGTCATAATGGAACAAGTGGAAGTAACCGGAAAAACTGTGGATGAAGCCATAGAAAAGGGTTTGAAAGAACTGGGAATCACAAAAAAACAAGCTGAAATTGAAGTAACAAATGAACCAAGCGAAGGGCTGTTGGGTATAATAGGGAGCAAGCCTGCTCGCGTTAAAGTCATTAAAAAATTTGACCCTGCCTACTTGGCGAGAGATTACTTGGAAGGTCTTTTGGACAAGATGAAAATTCCAACCACGGTAGCGGTTCAAAATGAGCAAGAAGATGAGATATTCCTGGATATTCAAGGTAAAAACTTGGGGGTTGTCATAGGAAAAAGAGGACAAACGCTGGACGCGTTACAGTTATTGGTCAACTTATATATCAATCAGCAGATGCGGGGCTGTGATCGTTTTGTCATATTGGATGCTGAAAATTACCGTGAAAAACGAAAGAAGACATTAGAAAGGCTGGCGCATAACCTGGCGGAAAAGGTGATGCGAACAAGAAAGAAAGTCATTTTAGAGCCCATGAATAGATATGAGAGAAAAGTCATACACACCAGCTTGCAGGAGAAAAGTAACATTACCACCTACAGCGAAGGGACGGAACCTCACAGAAAAGTAGTCATAGACTTAGAGCAGTAGCTACTTCTAACCGCCTGGCAAGGCGGTTTTCTTTTAATGAAGGCAATGCGTTTTTACGACATTTTTATAATATGAACTCCAGCATGTGTGAACTGGGAGTGAGAAATATGGAACAAGATACCATAGCGGCGATTTCAACGCCACCTGGAGAAGGTGGCATTGGAGTTATTAGGATCAGTGGCAACAAAAGCCACCAAATGCTCCAAGACATTTTTAAGCCAGCCCGGCGATCAAACAACAAGAATTGGGTTTTTGAAGATAAGAAAATGTATTATGGATATATTAAAGACTATGAATATAATATAACCATAGATGAAGCTCTGGTGGTTTTTATGTATGCACCGGCCACTTACACTCGGGAACCTATAGCGGAAATACATTGTCACGGCGGAATGATACCTTTACAGGAAACCTTACAGCTGCTTTTTCGAAAAGGGGCTCGACCAGCTGAACCTGGGGAATTTACGAAACGGGCTTTTTTGAACGGGCGGCTTGACTTAACCCAGGCAGAAGCGGTGATGGATATCGTTTCTTCCAAGACGAAAACGCTAAAAAATGTAGCAGTCAACCAGATCGAGGGAAGGTTAAAAGAAGAACTTTCACAATTACAATCTGACTTGCTTATTATTATGTCAAATTTAGAAGCCAGAATAGATTTTCCTGATGAAGAACTAGGTGTGGCCTCCATGGAAAGCCTTCAATCCAGGTTAACAAACGTTCATGATGAGATTGAAAAAATGGTTCAAAGCTTTGAACATGGCAAAATATTGAGAGAAGGCGTTAAAACTGTCATCATCGGGCGTCCAAACGTGGGGAAATCTTCGCTTTTGAACTTGCTGCTGCGTGAAGATAGGGCCATTGTTACTGAAGAACCGGGCACTACTCGGGATATTATTGAAGAAGTGGTTAACCTGGACGGGATTCCCTTGAAAATTATCGATACAGCTGGCATTCGAGAGGCGAGAAATATCATTGAAAAAATCGGAGTAGAGAAAACACACAATTCTTTAGAAGCGGCAGACCTGGTTTTGATTGTGCTGGATTCTTCTCAACCATTAGAGGAAGAAGATAAAAAAGTGCTATCAATAGCTTCGAATAAGACCACGCTGCTTGTATTAAATAAAACGGATTTGACAGAACAATTGGAAATGCAATCCTTGGAAAATTATGCTCCACAGATTCCAAAAGTCAAGCTATCCGCCTTAAAAGGCCAAGGTTTAGATGAGCTGGAAGAAAAGATTACGTCCCTTATTTTTGGTGGACAGGTGGCTGCTGGGGAAGAGCTTGTAATTACAAATAGTCGGCACTTTTATCATTTATCCAAAATGAAAGCAGCTGTGGAAGCTGCCTTGGAAGCTGCTAACCAAGGGATGAGTGAGGATCTGATTGCAGTAGATGTGCGGGAGGCTTATGATAACCTGGGTCAGATAACGGGTGAAAGTGCGTCAGAAGATATACTTGACCGGATTTTTAGTGAATTTTGCATTGGAAAATAAGGGGGTTGTGAGGCTACATGGCTTATTCTGGAGGAACCTTTGATTTAATTGTGGTCGGCGCCGGACATGCTGGTTGTGAAGCTGCTCTGGCTGGAGCACGAACGGGGATAAAAACACTGCTTTTGACGCTCAATTTGGATCAAGTGGCTTTTATGCCTTGCAATCCCGCAATTGGCGGGCCCGCTAAAAGTCACATTGTGCATGAAATTGATGCGTTGGGCGGAGAAATGGGAATAAACATTGATCAAACGGCGATTCAGTATCGTATGCTCAACACAGCAAAAGGACCAGCCGTGCATGCACTTAGAGCACAGGCGGATAAAATTAAATATCAGACTCGCATGAAAAGCGTGTTGGAACAGCAAGAAGGCTTGTGGCTTAAACAAGGTGTGGTAAATGGTTTATTGGTTGAAGAAGGTGAAGTGATTGGTGTTAGTACACACTATGGTATCCACTATTATGCTCCATGTGTGATTATTACATCTGGCACTTACCTGGGTGGCAAAGTGTTGGTGGGAGAAATAAATTATTCTGGCGGCCCAAACAGCCAATTAGCAGTTTCTGGACTTTCAAAAGATTTAATGGAGAGAGGAATTAAGCTGCAGCGCTTTAAAACGGATACCCCACCCCGGCTTTTAGGAAGAACATTGGATTTCAATCGAATGGAAGAGCAGCCGGGTCATGAATCTCCCGGCAGGTTTTCATTTTTCCATACCCCAATCCAATCCCTTCCACAGTTCAGCTGTTACATGACTTTTAACACAGAAAAAACGCATCGT
>CAZARY010000184.1:0-4037 GCA_964487675.1 uncultured Clostridia bacterium
AAATAACTGGAAAAAAGAAATTAAAATTAAATATAATCGTTTCTACCTTTATCCCCAAACCGCACACCCCTTTTCAATGGATTTCCCTTGAGTCAGAAGAAAACATAAAAAGGCGCCAAAAACTTTTGAAGAAACACTTGAACCATCCAGCCGTTGATGTGGATTGGGACCCTTTTTGTCCTAGTGTGCTGGAAACATTTTTAGCTAGAGGCGGTCGAAAGACTGGAGAAGTGATATATCGTGCGTTTTTATCGGGCGCCAGATTTGATGGTTGGGATGATCAATTTAATTTTGAGACGTGGCA
Source organism: uncultured Clostridia bacterium (assembly GCA_964487675.1). Lineage (GTDB taxonomy): Bacteria > Bacillota > Natranaerobiia > Natranaerobiales > Natranaerobiaceae > CAZARY01. The sequence continues at coordinate 305 of CAZARY010000184.1, forward strand.
AAAAGCGTTTCAACAGGCTGGGGTAGAACCTGATGACCATGTCTTCCGGGCTTACGAGTTGAATGAAATTTTACCATGGGATCACATTTCACCTGGTATCAGTAAGGAATATTTAAAGCAAGAATATCAAAAAGCCATGGTACCAGAAACTACGCCAGATTGCAGTTTCGATACAAAATCTTGCTCCAATTGTGGAGTGTGTTTTGACCTGAGGGTGCTGCCCCAAAGGAAGGGGTGGTAATGTGAAGTTTTGGTTTGAATTTGAAAAAACAGGTGTGATGAAATATGTTTCTTACTTGGACCTCCTTCAGATATTAGCCAGAGGGATGAACAAAAGCGGGTTAGCTCTAGCGTTCAGCAAGGGATATAATCCACAACCAAAAATTTCTTTTGCCCACCCCTTACCCTTGGGAGTAAATGCTAGAAAGGATTACGGCGAGCTTGAATTGGACGTTTCCCATACGGATAATATAGCTTTGGATAGGGTGTCACAAGTTACCGCAAACTTACCGTTGGGTTTTAACATTAAGAGGAGTAAAACCCCGAATGTGGAAAAGCTGCCAAAACTCATGTCTATAGTCCATGCTTCAGCATATTGCTTTGATTTTTCTTCTATATACACCCCCTGCCAGCTTGAAGAAAGATTGCAAAAAACTTGGGTGGACGGGGATCTCATCATAGAAAAAAAGCAAAAAAAATCCGGAAAATATAAAAAGAAAGATTTAAAGCCCCTGATTTACGAGTTAAAGCAGCAAGGAGCGATGGTTGAAACGGTTTTTAAAGCAGGAAGTGAAGGGAATTTAAGACCTGATGATTTTGTGCGAGCGATATTAAACAACGCATCTTTAACACATTACATTTCTATTGAACGGCATGAAATATACACCGAAATAAAATATAAGGAAAATAGGTGTTTTATCCCTCTTTGGAATTATGATCAAAAAGTTGCTGAAATTGACAGCAGATAAGTTCCATGATAAAATACGACTGTTATAAGTGTTATTAGAATGAGTGAATAGCAGCAATCCGCTCGGTTAAGGTGTATAACACCCGATTAAACTATGATCCGGGGACCTTTTACCGGCGAGACTATTAAGTTGGAGGTGGAAATATGTTTGCTGTAATTGAGACAGGAGGAAAACAATACCGGGTGTCTGAAGGGGATGTAATAAACGTTGAAAAAATATCCCAGTCGGAGAATGCGTCAGTCGAGTTTAACAAAGTCCTGTTGGTTGATTCCGGTGAGGATATCAAAGTAGGCACGCCTTTGGTTGAGGATGCTAAAGTGACGGGTACTGTGCTAGAGCATGGGAAAGATAAAAAAGTAACGATTTTTAAGTACAAGCCCAAAAATAATTATCGCCGTAAAAAAGGACACCGGCAGCCATATACCCAGGTTCGTATTGATAAAATCGAGGCTTAACTTTAAACTGTGCATAAGGTTTGGTAAAATGATTAAAATTGAAATCATGAGAGATCGAGAAGAAGTGATTAAAGGATATAAAGTGACAGGCCATTCGAGATATAGGGAAAAAGGAGAAGACATAGTATGTGCGGCTATTTCAGCACTCAGCTTAACGGGCATGATGGCGGGTGAAAAACTAGCTTCAGCAGCGCTAACTGAGGAACCCCGTGAAGGCTATGTCACCTTTCGAGCGCCTGAACAGCTGGATTACTATCAAAAGAGGGATTTGCAAATTATAATGGAAACTGTAGTAATCGGTATGTATCAAACAGCTAGAAACTATCCGGGTACGATAACAATTTATGATGAAGGGGGGGAATACACATGGTATTAAATATGGACTTACAGCTGTTTGCCCAGAAAAAAGGCGTAGGTAGTTCTAAAAATGGAAGAGATAGTATAAGCAAAAAATTAGGCGTGAAAAGATTTGGGGGGCAGCAGGTTAAAGCAGGAAATATTTTGATGCGGCAAAGAGGCACTAAGATCCACCCGGGAGAAAACGTGGGCATTGGAAAAGATGACACATTGTTTGCCAAAGCAGATGGGGTAGTTGTATTTGAGAGAATCGGGAAGAAGAAAAAAAAGGTATCGGTTCAACCAGAACCTGCCATGGTTCAATAAAGAGAAGATAGGGTATGGGAAAAAGCTGCCAATCTTTGATTGGTAGCTTTTTAAATATGCTATCACGGAAAAGTGTGGTCAAGCTAATTGAGGGCGGATGTTTTATTTTTACGGGAAATATAATCGATTGATTTCCAGATCTGTTCTTGGGTATGTCACTATTTGCAGTGAGCGCACAAGGAGGTTCCCTCAATGAGCGGAAATTATAAAAGGTCATGGGATACTTATAAAGATGAAGCTCAAAATGGATCTAACCATACAGATTTTTTTTTAAATGATTGCTTGCTGCCTGCCAGAAGAATTAGGCATGAGGTTAATAATCATCTTCAAGTAGCTTATGGTTTGGCACAATTAGAAGGTCATGCCCGTATTATGAATTGCCTCGACGATGTGAAACAAATTAGTGAAACTCTTGGGAGATTAAGCAAACTTCTAAATCCTAGGTTATTATCGTTTTTTTTAAAAAATTATTCAGCGAGCTTCGACTATTGTTGTTGTTTTAACTTAAAGATAGAAACGGATTTGTATTTTTTAAAAGCGGAAACAAGCAATATAACGGCTCAAACACTTGATTGTATACATGAAGAGTTGGTGGAACCACACGTTGAGGATTCAAACGCAGTCATTTATTGGCATTTGGGGGAAGATGACAGTTGTTATTTTTTTTCTTTAATAGTGCAAGCCATTTCAACAATTGAAGCTCTGGATGTCTCTAAATCATGTCAAAAAATCATGGACCTGGTAGAACCAGGGACTCATCTGATCTTTGAATATGAGACAAGCCAGGATTCATTAAAAGCCTGGTTAAAAATCCATAAATCTGATCAATAGAGAGTTTTTTCTTTTTTTCATTTTGTATAAATTTGTATAAATGTGAAAGTTCACTTAGCGTTTTGTGATCCTGTAGGGATATTTTTAACGCTTTTTAGGAGTGGGTTTTGTAAATGTTTGTAGATAAAGTAAAGATCTATGTTAAAGGCGGCGATGGCGGTAACGGCATCGTAGCTTTTCGCCGAGAAAAATATGTTCCTGCTGGAGGCCCCAGTGGTGGTGATGGTGGAAACGGTGGGGATGTGATTCTAAAAGTGGATGAAGGCTTGAAATCTTTATTGGATTTTAAATATAATATGCACATAAAGGCAGCACGTGGTGAACATGGTAAAGGAAGTAAACAGCATGGCCGTTCGGGTAAAAATAAGGAGGTATTTGTGCCTCCGGGAACAGTGGTGTGGGATGATCAAACAGGAGAAATGCTTGCTGATATGGTGGAGAATGGCCAGGAGACCATTATCGCTAGGGGAGGCCGTGGGGGACGTGGGAACGCACGGTTTGCTACAGCCAAAAACAAAGCCCCTAGTTTTAGCGAAGAAGGTTTTCCAGGAGAAGAAAGATGGCTTGTGTTGGAACTTAAGGTGCTGGCTGATGTAGGACTAGTAGGACTGCCTAATGCTGGAAAATCCACGTTGTTGAATAAAGTTACAGAGGCCACTCCCAAAGTAGCGAATTATCACTTTACCACAATTAACCCTCATTTAGGGGTGGTTGAGCTAGAAGACAAGAACTTCACCCTGGCGGATATTCCTGGACTTGTTGAAGGGGCACATCAAGGAAAGGGCTTAGGAGATAAATTTCTCAGGCATATAGAAA
>CAZARY010000185.1:0-4025 GCA_964487675.1 uncultured Clostridia bacterium
ATACAGGAGAGGTGAGAATCATGAGCTCTAAAGCCGATGATTTGCTTACAACAGTAGCAGGGGGACGGGGTACCTGCTACACTCCCTGAATAGCAGGGGGGACGTAGCAGGTACCCCGTCCCCCTGCTACTTAATTTATTTTGGAAGGGATAACAATGAGCAACTCCACCGCTTCAAACCAAATTAATTTTGAAACTTTAGAGCCTTTGATAGAAGAATTGCGGGACTTTATTGACGGCATACATAATCCCAGGCCCGACGATTATGCCTGGATAGAAAAAATCAAACAGTCAGGAGATGAGCTGGCCGCAAAGCTGGCTGATTTTGCCCATACTTCAAGGGAAAATTACCCCACAACTTACCGGGCAATTAATAAACTCTATGAAAACCTGCAGTCCCTTCTCAGAGACTTATCCCAACAGCCCAGCTACCAGGTAATTCTCGAGCACCGCAATATACTGGCCCAAGCCTACGAAAAACTATTGGTGGAATTAAAAAAAGAAGGCGCGGCAGATTTACCGGCAGCACTGGTACAAACCCAACAGCTTAAACCATTCAATTATGCGCGAAACATTAATCACACCGTTTTGGCCCTAATCGGGGTCCTTCTTTATTATTTTTATCTTACCCACCAGCAGGCGGTGGCTGTTTTGGGCACCCTTTTTATCATATTCGTTATACTGGAAATTACCCGGCGTTTTTCCAAACGGCTCAACGACTTTTGGGTAGACAAGGTATTTCGGTCCATTGTCCGCCCCTCGGAACGATACCGCATCAACTCTGCAACTATCTTTTTAACCGCGCTGCTGATTATCGTGTGGATCTTCCCCAAAACGGCGGCCATTACAGCCACCCTGGTGCTCGGCTTCAGCGATCCGGCAGCTACCATCGTGGGCAAGCACTGGGGACGCCGCAGGATATGGGCAGACAGAACCCTTATCGGCAGCCTCACCTTTTTTGTAGTGGGCTTTATTGTAGTGGGGACATTCCTGATATTAACCGAGCCCGGCTACAGCCTGTGGCGTATATCCGGGATAGCCGCCGGCATGGCCGGTGCCGGGACCATCACAGAACTTTTCAGCGGACGTATAGATGATAATTTTTCGGTACCCATAATCTGCGCCATTGTTGGCACCTTGTTAATAGGCTAGAATCAAATATCAAGAGGCTCCCCTAGTCCTAGCGGTTTTGATACAACGACACAAAATGACGTATGGACCGGTCATATGTTTTCTCGGCTTTATCATCAAAGAAACATGCCGGCAACTGGTTCATTCTCCGATGGTAATGCAGACACTCACAGCATATACCTTTGCGAGGGCATCCCTCATAAGTGCAATTGCATTCTTTCTTCATGTCCACGGTAGTATGTTCGCAGGCATCCATAAATAAATCCCTCCTTTTAAAATAATTATAAGTTATTAATATGCACGCATCACTATTATTAAGGCAAAGGAACCGTCCCCTTACCCTAAGGAACCGTCCCCTTACCCTTGTTATTTTAGAATTTATCATTGCTAGTTGCGCTGGAATCGCAAAGATATTTCTTGATAGCAAACAACCCTGCAAGGGCTATAACCCCCAGAGTAATTTCAAAAGCATCATCAGTGTATATCAAAGTTTTACGAGCTACCGCAAAGATCATTACCTGCAGGACACTTTCCGGGGTGTGCTTAATTAGGACAATGGCTAATTCCAGCCCTATAACCAGTAAAAGGATGTCGGAGATGAACCTTTCCAGGAAGATAAAGGTACCTTCTGTAATTTCCACATAAGTATCTATAAAAAGACCAATTCCATGAATTAAAACCGCCACTATAATAATTACAGCAAAAATTACTTCCAGGGCATTAATAACTTTTAATATTTTTTGTCCATAAGGTTTCATAGCTTCTCACCAAAGTAATTATTATAATTGTGTTTAACTAATTATATCAAAATTCTGCTTGGTCCCAAACAAAAAACTATTAATTCATAAATATTTATAAAAATTATTCACGCCAGCACTCAGGCCGATCAAGCTTATTGGCACATAGAACTCGTCCTCTGACATTGCCAATAATACCGGGGCTTATCTCTTTAACCATCCACGCAGTAGCAATTTCCTCCGGAATTGGATAGGGTGCTTCAAAGCCAAGTGTACCTACAGGTTTAAAACCATAGCGCGGATAATAGTTGGGATGGCCAAGGACAAATACCAATTCAACGCCTAATTCAGATAGCATTTTCAACCCTTCCGCAATAAGCTTCCCGCCAACACCTTTTCTCTGTGCATCAGGTATAACAGCAAGCGGCGCCAAAATAGAAACCGATATCTGTTCGTTTGCCGCAATTCGTGCTTTGGTAAATAAAATATGCCCTATAACCTGTTGGCCTTTTAAGGCAATCAGAGACAACAACGGTTTTGCAGTCGGGTCATTTAGTAAACCTTTGACTAGATCCACAATCTCCGGGCCTTCAACTTCGCCAAAGGCCTGTTTTCCCACACTAAGGAGATCAACAAGATCAGACTCTGTCGATTCTCTTATAATCAATTCCTCGTAGCTTCCTAGTTCCAAACAACCAGCCTCACTTAATTTTTTACAACACCAAACAGTTACCCCTTGTGACAGTGGGGACGGGGCAATTTTGTCACAATCATCACTCCGCATTCAACACTCAAACTGCCCACCTGTTTCTAAATTATACTCAGATGGCTGAAAATAGGCTGACGTTAATATGTTAATAGGCTACTTGGTCAACCGGGATTAGCTTTTTCGATAAGGAAAGCATATTCTCACACTGTCGCAAGTTAAATGAATTCCGCTTCTATTTTAGGTAATTTTTGATCTTTAGAACCTTGATAATTTAGCTTTTCAAACCCTATTACTTTACCATCTTTATTTTTAATTATGATTACTTCGTCACCTGTTTCTTCACAAATAAATTCAGTTTCAGGGTCATCAAACCATACATGAAGTGTATTGGTTTCCTTATCTACAGTAATTTTTATTTTTTCCATATTAGTATACCCTCCTTAATCTTATCGGTAACGTAGGTAGTTACAATAAACCCTTCACCATTTAAATGCTTCAATACTACCGCATTATAATTTTCTTCTACAGGGCGGTAATATAAAAAAACGGAATTATCGGATTTACTTTGTCTTATCTCTGTAGGATTTTCTAACGTTTCAGCTACCATAATCTCTTTGTTTTTCATACTTGGATGCTTTATGAAAGTGATTTTATGCCAATATTTTCGGGTTATCCTTATTTTTTTATCCAGTTTTGATATTACTTCAAATAATATCTCATCCTTCTCATCTTTCATTTATTATATCTCTTTATTTGATTTTTTAAGTGAGTAAAATTATATCCTCAAACATTACCCAATGTCAATTTATACCGGGAGGGGTGGATAGTATGATAGTAAATCAACCGGATCTACACCTGGTCCCAATTGTTTATTCCATGTAAGTTAGGCGTGATGCCAACGGGCCAAATACCATGCTTACAGCAAGAATGATCAGCCCTGTCAGGGGATACCAAAATGATAAAACCAGGGCGGCCAGCAACACCATAATCCCCGCTACCCAGCTAGCCAGCATCCAGTAAAAATGCTGCACCGATATCGGTTCAATCCAGGCTTTTACAGTCTGGGCCCGTAACGACATCAACAAGTAAATCAGCGATAAAATAATGAATATAGATATGAATATAATCACGGCAACCCTGGAGCCAGGATCATTACCTATCAGGTTGGTTGGGTAGGGCACAGATACAACCACCCCTAAAAGGGCCAGGTTCAAGCCGACGAGAACCGGTTCCAATTTTCCCAACCTAGCCATGAAACTGTGGTGCTGGACCCATATAATAGCGACCAGAATGAAGCTTAAAATAAAAGCAATAAACTGGGTCAGCTGATCGGCCAGGGCTCTGGTAAGCGCACCCCCCGTAGCATCAGGAATATCAAGGGTAAGTACCAGCAGAGTCATGGCGATTGCGAAAACTGCATCGCTTAAACTAATAACACGGTTAAATTCA
>CAZARY010000186.1:0-4002 GCA_964487675.1 uncultured Clostridia bacterium
CCTAATTTCCCAAGTAAAAATAAAATCAAATCTTTCCCACCCGTATATCTTAAAGGTTCTCCATCCAGTTGTATTCTTAAAGTTTCCGGTACTCTGAACCAGATTTTCCCGGTGGCCATGCCGCTGGCAATATCAGTGCTCCCCATCCCAGTAGCAAAAGCTCCCAGAGCGCCGTACGTACACGTGTGCGAATCACCGCCTACGACCAGTTCACCAGGTCTAACAAGCTTTTGTTCAGGTAAAAAAACATGCTCAATCCCGCATCTTCCCACTTCATAATAATGTTCTATGTCTTGTTCCACGGCAAAATCGCGCATTGTTTTGCTTTGACGTGCTGAATCAATGTCTTTGTTGGGGGTAAAATGATCAGGGATTAAAGCAATTTTTGTTTTATCAAAAACACGTTCAACCCCTATTTTTCTAAACTCTTGAATAGCTAATGGCCCAGTAATATCATTTGCCAACAACATATCTATTGAAGCAAAAACAAATGCACCAGGCTTAAGCCGCTCTTCTTCCGAGTGTTTAGCCAAGATCTTCTCGGCCATGGTCATCCCCATCGTATTCACTCCTCTTATACAAAATTTTATTAATGGCGTTAACATAAGCTTTGCCACTAGCTTCCAGCGTGTCAGCAGATAACCCTCTACCGCTTGCCTTGATGCCATCACATTCCAATTTTACATTCACTTCCCCCAGTGCATCTGTACCGCTTGTAACTGATTTAATTGCATAATCTTTTAAAACGATAGGTTCGTTTACGATTCTTTTTATGGTTTGATAGATAGCATCCACAGGCCCTTTTCCACAAGCCGCTTCAGTAACTTCTTTGGCATTATAATTTAAGCTAACGGTTGCTGTAGAAGTTGATCGATTACCTGTTTGTACTTGAAAATCCATCCATTGGTAAATTTCCGGCGGTTTATACAATTTGTCTTCCACAATCGCTTCAATATCTTCATCTGTCAAATTTTTCTTTTGATCGGCTACATTTTTAAACTCTTTGAAAAGTTCTTTTACTTGTTCTTCAGAAACATGAAATCCAAGTTCTTCTAATTTCGCTTTGAATGCATGTTTCCCAGAATGTTTTCCGATCACTAGCTTATTAGAGCTCACCCCAACCGATTCGGGTGTCATGATTTCGTAAGTAGTTTTTTCCTCCAACACTCCATGTTGGTGAATACCTGACTCGTGAGCAAAAGCGTTATCTCCCACAATAGCTTTGTTTGGTGGTATTTTAACACCTGTCAATTTACTAATCATTCGGCTCGTCCGATAAATCCTTTCGGTGTTAATATCAGTATCTGCCTGGTAATAGTCATTTCTTGTTTTAAGAGCCATAACAATTTCTTCCAGGGACGCGTTACCGGCCCGTTCCCCTATCCCGTTTATAGCTGTCTCTACTTGTTTTGCACCAGCTAATACGCCAGCCAGTGAATTAGCCACGGCCATACCCAGATCATCATGGCAGTGAACGCTTATCTTAGCACGCTCCACGTCATTCACTCTGTCTCTCAAGTTTTTAATCAATCCATAAAATAGATCTGGTGTTTGGTACCCCACTGTGTCTGGAATATTTATAACATCTGCACCTGCATCAATAGCCGCTTCAACTATATCCACTAAAAACTCAAAATCCGTCCTTCCGCTGCCACCATCTTCAGGCGAAAATTGGATCTCATCAAACTTGCCCCGAGCATATTGAATCATTTTCACCGCATCCTCTAAAACCTCTGATTTGCTTTTTTTGAGTTTATATTTCATATGGATATCAGAGGTGGCTATAAATATATGCAGCCTGGAGCTATCTGCTTCTTTTAGGGCTTCTTGACACAGATCAATGTCTTTTGGATTTGCCCTGGCCAATCCTGTGATAGTCGTCCCCTTAACTTCTCCGGCTATTTCTCTCACAGCCTGAAAATCTCCTTGTGATGCAGCCGGAAACCCCGCTTCAATGACATCTACCCCAAGTTTAGATAATTGCTTGGCAGCCTCAACTTTTTCTTCTTTTATGAGACTGACGCCAGGCGTTTGTTCACCATCCCTTAAAGTAGTATCAAAGATTTCTATTTTTCGCATACTACACCCTCCTTTAATTAGTGACATTTTTAAATTGACTTTCGTTTCAATGAAGTTTCTTGCCCTGCTGTTATTCAAACAAAACATTGAATCGGACATATAAAAAGCGTTTAACATTAAAAAAAGCCCTTCGTCTCCCTCATTAGGGACGAAAGGCTCGCGGTACCACCCTATTTCCAGGACAAAGCCTGGCACTTCATTTCTTAACGGACTTTTTAACCGGCAGAAGGGTATAACCGATAGATAAGGCTTCCCCCTCGCAGCTCAGAGGCGAGATTCAAGTTTGCCTGGTACCAGGTTCACACCCTCCCCCAGCTCGCTGAACCAGGCTACCTCTACTGCTCCTCTTCATAGCTTTTATAATATGCTTGGATTTTCTAACTGATCAATACCGACGTGTTGATCAAAGAACAATGTGTCTCTCAAAAAGCGTGTATACTTTAAGCTATTATAATACTTGGCTGATAAACTGTCAAGTAAAGTATTACAGTAAAGTATTTCAAGTAGTATTTCAAGTAGTATTTCAAGTAGTATTTCAAGAATGTATTACAAGAATGTATTAGAAATTTTTAAAGAGACATCCACCCATCCTCATTCACAACCCATTTTGATAAATTTCTTCATGAATTTAACAATCTGATTATCAAGTTAAATAAGGGGAGCAAATTATATGTGCGCTGCGATGCTTGAGCGAATACTTCTTTGCTCTAGATTATACCAGCGGACCGATTTTGGAAAAGCTGCGTTCACTGTTTGACCGAACGCAGTGAGGGCGTTTTAACGCAGCCCAAAATCGGGAGCATGGCACCGCCAGTTCAGCAAAGTCATGAGCGAAAGCATTGCATCACCATATACGGCAATTATTCTGATTAAACTTGATAACCATTTTTAACAAAAGAAGTCATTTAACTATTCTTAGGTAACCAGCTGATCATTTGCCTTAGTTTTGCGCCAACCTCTTCAATCTGATGCTCCCTTTCTTTGCTCGCCCTGGCATTAAAGTGTGCACGGTGCGCTTGATTTTCTAGAATCCATTCCTTAGCAAATGAGCCATCTTGGACTTCCCTTAAAATTTTTCTCATTTCTTCTCGCGTTTCATCGGTAATCACTCTTTTACCCCTGGTATAGTCCCCAAATTCGGCAGTATCGCTTACAGAATAACGCATATAGGACAATCCGCCCTGATACATTAAATCCACGATTAATTTTAATTCGTGCAGACATTCAAAATAGGCAATTTCAGGTTGATACCCTTCTTCTACCAGAGTATCGAACCCTGCTTTTACCAGTTCAGTTACCCCACCACAAAGTACAGATTGTTCACCAAAGAGATCCGTTTCAGTTTCTTCTTGAAAACTGGTTTCGATAACACCGGCTCTGGTGCATCCAATTCCCTTTGCATAAGCCAATGCTTTATCCATTGTTTCCCCTGTGTAGTCTTGATATACAGCCAATAAACCCGGGACTCCATGCCCCTCTGTAAATGTTTCTCTCAATCTATGTCCAGGGCTCTTGGGCGCCACCATGAAAACATCCACATCTTCAGGGGGGACGACTTGGCTGTATTGTACATTAAACCCATGGGAAAACACGAGGGTATTTGATGGTTCCAAATGAGGCTTGATTTGATTTTCATATACAGCGGGCTGACTGTCATCGGGTATTAAAATTTGAATGATTTCAGCTTCTTGTGCAGCCTGCTCTGTTTCCACTACCTTTAAACCATAATGCTCCGCTTTTCCCCAGCTTTTACTGCCTTTTCTCAAACCCACAATCACATCCATACCCGTGTCTTTCAGGTTCATTGCCTGGGCATGTCCCTGGCTGCCATATCCTAATACTGCAATCTTTTTGCCCTTTAGTTTTTCTAAGTTCGCATCTTCATCATAATACATTTTTGCCATAATTCATCTCTCGGTTGTC
>CAZARY010000187.1:0-3983 GCA_964487675.1 uncultured Clostridia bacterium
TTTAATAAACCTTTTACGAGCTAAATTGGGTCTTTCTTTCCCCTATTTTAGCTTTTACTCGCTTTAATACCTTTTGTGTATATATTCTCTGCCTAATACAAAATATCCTTTATTCTCACGCAAATCAAAAAAAAAGCAGATAAAAAAAGTTCCATCGCCTAAGGCCATGGAACCTCGCAGATTCATCTCATACATGGTCTGCCTGTCAATTTTGGCCTATCCCTGTGTAGGTCTATTCCTGCCTATCATTCTTCCCAGTCTAAAAAAATTTCAATCTCGCTTTCTTCCCTTAGTTCTTCCAAGACCTCGTCCGTCATTTCGCCCATTTTCTCCTGTGTCATTTGACGTTCCAGCTGCTCTTCAAGCTCTTCAAATTCTGGTACTTCACCATTTTCCCCTTCCATTGCCGCTTGCTGTTCTAGGGCAGGTAATTCTTGCTCATAGCGTTCTTTTAACTCTGCCTCTGTAAATTCTAGTTTTGCATCATTCACCAGTTCACTCAACAATTCTTCAATTACCATGGATTTTCTGATTTCTTCTTCTAATTCTTCTACATCTATGTTATACATAGCTAAAACTTCTTGCAGTTCCTCTTCTGTTTCAAATTCATCCCTAATTAGCTCTGCTTCTTCTTCTACTTCTTCCTCGTCAGCCTCTATGCCGTATTCTTCTGCTTTCTGCAGCAGCAGGGTTTCTGATATCATTTGGTCCAGCACTCCTTCCCTGGTCTCCTGCAGCATGTCTTCATTCTCTTCTAGATCTATCCCCTGCATTTGGTATCTTTCTTTAATATGGTCCATGGTGCTTTCAAAATCTTCTCTGGATATTTCTTCCTCATTCACCAGAGCCACAACTTCTTCTTTATCCACAGTTTCTTCACCACAACCCGCAAAAAGAACAAAAGTGAAGCCAACGACCAACATACTTATCCTTTTAATAAAATCCAACGCCAGTCCCCCTCGCTCAATAATCCTTTATCTTATCTATAATTATTGATGTCTTAATTTTAATTATAGGTAATGTTTTAATGCGGTGTCAACTTGAATTATTTGCCATGTCGACACTATACCAAGGCCGCGAGCACAGACGTTCGAACGATAATCCCCAAAAGCTTTTCGTTTTCATCTACCACAGCAATGGGATATCTGGCATCTCGGGCTATGGGAATTAAGTCATAAACAAGCATATCGGCGTTGGTGGTATAATAATCCTGCTTGATAATGTCAAGCAATTTCTGATTATGTTTTATGGCATGGATGGCATCATCTATATTGACAATCCCTCTTAATTTTTTATTCCGGTCCACCACGAAGACACTAGAAATGCCATTTTCCTGCATTTCCCTAACCGCTGCTTTTAGCCCTTCTTTGATATTCACCAGAGCCGAGGGTTGAAACATAACATCGCTAGCGTGCAGAACCCTTGAGCGATCAATATCCTTTACAAATTCCTTGATGTAATCGCTGGCAGGATCTTCTAGAATTTCGTCCGGGGTGCCCACCTGTTCAAACACGCCGTCTTTCATGATGGCCACTCTATCCCCAATCTTAAATGCTTCATTGATATCGTGGGTGATAAATACGATGGTTTTTTTAATACCTGACTGCAGTTCTACCAATTCCTGCTGCATTTCTCTTCTGATCAAAGGATCCAGTGCGCTAAACGGTTCGTCCATTAACAAAATTTCTGGATCATTGGCCAGCGCTCTGGCTAGCCCCACGCGCTGCTGCATTCCTCCACTCAGCTCGCTGGGAAGTTTATGTTCCCAACCCTTTAATCCCACAGATTCCAAAGTATCCAGTGCCTTTTTGCGGCGCTCTGACTCGGTTATCCCTTTGATCTCCAAGCCAAATTCCACATTTTCCAATACCGTACGATGGGTGAAAAGGCCAAAATGCTGAAAAACCATGGAAAGTTGGGTTTGTCGAAAATGCCTCAGCTTCGTTTTGTCGAATTTCACGATATCTTTCCCATTAATAAAAATCTCTCCCACAGTGGGTTTGTTCAGCAAATTGATACAGCGAATAAGGGTGGATTTTCCGGATCCGGAAAGCCCCATAATGACAAAGGTTTCACCTTCTTGTACTTCAAAGCTCACATTGCTTACTCCCACGGTGTGGCCCGTTTCTTCCAGTATCTCGTCTTTGCTCTTCCCATCTTCCAAAAGGGGTAAAATCGAATTGGGCCGGGGACCAAAAATCTTAGATAAATTTTTCACTTCGATCTTAGCTGTTGTCGAGTCCTCATGTTTTTTTCCATTGCTATCTTTATCCTCAACCGTTTCCTGCTCGCTCAATTCGCGCTCTTTCACTTGGACCTCTTGGTTCTGTTTTTCATTGTCATATTCCTGTCCTTTTTTCATGTTCAAAACTCCCAATTTAAAATTTTTAACCATTTTTCAACCATTAAATTAAGCTAAAAAGAAACACCACATAAATATATCAGGCTCTTAAGCAGAGCCGTTAAACCTGATTTAAATCCATTGTAATCCAAAATGGGTCAACGATTATTTCATATCACTAATCACTGTATTTAAACCGATCGCCCACAGCCTGGGTCAAACGGTCGATTATTATGGCCAAGAACACAATGCTGATCCCAGCTTCTACTCCTCTGGCAATGTTGACCCTATTGATGGCGATATACACTTCTAACCCTAAACCTTCTGCACCGATCATGGCGGCAATAACCACCATCGCTAGGGCCATCATGGTCGTTTGATTGCTGCCAGCCATGATGGTAGGAAGAGCCTGAGGAATCTGCACTTTCGAAAGAAGTTGTAAGGGCGAGGCACCAAATGATTTTCCTGCTTCAACCATTTCTTTGGAAACCCGCCTGATCCCCAGGTCAGTCAAACGAATAACTGGTGGTATGGCGTAAATTGTGGTGGCAAATACCGCCGGAACTTTTCCCATCCCAAACAAAATCAGGGCAGGAATCAAATACACAAAACTGGGCATAGTCTGCATCCCGTCTAAAATCGGTCGCATAATCGTAGCGACCATTTTATTATAAGCCATGAATATCCCTATGGGAATCCCCAAAGCTATGGAAATAACCACTGAGGTCAAGATAATGGCCAAAGTTTCCATCATGGGCTCCCAAAGCCCGAAAGTCCCTATAGTAAATACCAGGATTATAAACATCAACCCTGAGAGGAACGATCTCAACCATAAGCCCAGCAAAAATATAATTAATAAAAACACCCACCAGGGAAGCCACATTAAGAAAAGTTCTACATTAACTAAAAAATTTAATATGACTACCCTGACAAAGTTAAATAAAAATTCAAAGTTGGTGTCTAGCCAACTTACCGCAGCATCAATATACCAACCAAATTCAAGTGTAATATCCGGGAATTCTCTCATTTTAATTGGGACTGCTCCCAGAAAGCACACGCTCCCCGGGAGCAGTTCTCATTTCACCTCTTTATATCTAAATTATTACCTTTTTTACGAAACATCGCCTTACTCGACTCACCACGTGGTACAAATTACATAGATGACTTGTACCAAAGAAGCAGAGGAAGCAAACAGGTCTGGCGCTCAGTTCAGGCGCCCATAATACTCCCGGCGGCTTCTGCTTTGCTTTAAAGTTAACCCTCCTTTAATGATCACTAGCGAACATATCGTGATCATTTGTTGGGCCATCCTTTAATTATTCTTGGATCACTGCTCTCACGTTATCTGCCACTTCTTCATCGACCCATTCTGTCCATATTTCCTCATATTCTCTCAAAAACCATTTGGCTGCTTCTCTTTCATCCACATTGTTCTCTTCCATGTAGGCCAAAGCTTCATTGGTGACTGCACTGCTGGTTTCATAGTGAGACAAAAAGTCAACCACTTCCGGATATTCTTCTGCAACGCTCGAATGAACCGCTACCGGAACCTCCATTGAAGGTATTTCAGTGGCATACCCTTCTTCGTAATAGGTTTCTTCATCAAACTCCGGTTCTTCTAAAAGTGTCATATCGTATTTAC
>CAZARY010000188.1:0-3917 GCA_964487675.1 uncultured Clostridia bacterium
GAACGGTCTGCTGTTGCAAAGATAGCTGCAGAGCGTATACTTCTGAGTCCGGTTCTACATAAGCCACGCCGGGTGTCTCGGCCAAAGCCTCGACTTTCTTGGCTGGCACTCTGGCGGCTGCGGCATCTACGATGGTAAATTCCCTGGCAATATCGCCGCCTAAGGCCTCTATCTGACCCATTATCTCTGCCCGCGGTGCAGTCGGACCAGGTTCAAAACCTATAAGAACATCTTTTTTCTCTGGCGCGAGGGATTGTGAAAATGCAACTGATGATAATCCCAGCAAAAGTACGGCTATTATAAGGACTGTTTTCCATCGTAAATATAGAATGTATTCCACCTCTTTTCTAAATCTTTTCAAGTTTATTAACCGTTTAAGTGTTTATAGTTAGGCCTTCTAAGCCTATCATTATAATTCTTCTATTGATCTTGGAATCCTGCTATTACAACATATTTTACCGCTTTGGCACCCCTCCACCCCAACCACCATAAAAACCTGCATCTCACCATGCTTGCTAAGGCGATCATATTTTTAGAAGGTGAAACACCTTATGAAGCGAAGCAGGTAACATCGCTGTATAATAAATCCACAAGGATGGTGCCAGCTTCTCGTGCCAGATCTGGGTCTGTAGCAATTATCTCTCTACGCTGTTAACAAAAACTTTAGGAGGTATTCTCCTCGCCGTTTTCCTCCGGTATTTCATCTTCTTCCAGGGGGTCATCTTTCCTTTCTTCCGCCTTCTGCAGAAGCGGTTCCAACTTGTCTACAGGTGTGGCAAAATTAATGTTTTCCCCCTCAAGTGCAAAGGCTACGTGTATGCCGACAACCTCACCGAACATGTTTAACAGAGGGCTTCCGCTGCTGCCTCTTGAGCATTGTTCAAAGATTCAAGAAAGTAGCAAGACATGAATTCGCGATACGCTGTGGATTTCCCTGCTTAGAAAGTCTCGTATTGCAAAAAATCCTAGCATTTTTTAGTAGAGCCTCTTTCCTTCAACTTGTATGCTAAGCGTTTTCATGACGTGCACGACCGGCTTATACTGCTTCATCAACTTCTCAAGCCAACTATTATCTCCCACTTCAAAATAACGAATAAAGTAGTAGGGGGTTACGAGAAATTAATGTGAATGCGCAAGTACAAAAAAAGCAGGGGAGAGCCGATATTTGTCAGCTCTCCCCATAATTTTGTTCTTTGGAATCTTAGTTAACGGTTATCTAGGCACATGCTTTTTTGCAGTTATTGAGTCGGTAGCGAAACTAAATATGGCGAAATGGAATTTTTGTAGGTGACAAACTATTCTGTTATCCGGTTGGTGCGATTACATAAGAAAAACCGCAAAATTTTTCAATTAAGAGGCTTTTTCTTCGAGTGCAGCCTGCCAGGCAGTTCTGTCCTTTATCTTTTTGCTTCCAATCTATTCGATAACAGTGACATCACGGTTGTCCATGAGCCACTGTCCATCACCCATGCGGTACGTAATTTCCATTGTGTATTCGCCAATCATATCGGTTTCGGTCTCCTGGACCAGCCGGGTTTGGAGCGGATGAACCCTTTCCAGGCGATAGGGCTCGTCTTCAATCAGCATTACTGGTCCATCCCGGGGAACCAGCACCAGTTCTCCGTCGCGAATCTCATAGTAATTCTCCACCTGCTCCCAGGCAAAACTGCGGGTTGTAACAGCGGACAGGTGATCCACTACCTCTTCTTTACTGTCAAAATCTATTACCACCCAGTCGTCCCCGGTCTCATGGAAAATACGTTCCTCTAATTCCTCTTCCAGGTAAAGGACATCTTCTGTTTCCAGGGGAACCTGGTTGCCTAGGCGCTCGGCCATCCGGGTCAGAAGGACCGCCGCTTCCGCCCTGGTTGTGCTTCTCTGCGGACCAAACGTACCGTCCGGATAGCCGCTGATTAGCCCCTTATGGTAGGCTGTCCGGACGTAGGCAGTCAGATCCGGATCGATATCTTCCTCGTCGTCAAAAACACTGTCTTCACTGTCCGTGATGGGCAGATCCAGTGCCCGGACGATAACCCGGATCATTTCTTCACGGGTAATGGGCCGGTCTGTCTGATCGAAATCTCCCTGTTCTATCAGGTCCAGCCGGGTGGCTTCGTCCATGTATGGCTGGTACCAGGCTTCCGAGGCCTCATCTCCCTCAAATCCGAGAGTTTCCACTGCTACTGTAATGAATTCGGCTACTGAAATATCCTGCCCGGGACGAAAGGTTCCGTCCGGGTAACCGGTAAGAATGTCCATGACCGTCATTCTGCTTACAGTTTCTGCGTACCAGTCCCCTGCTTCCACATCCGTAAAATCCAGGTCCAGTTCTACCCCGGTATTGTCCTCGAAAAGATCATAATGAACCGTATAATCTTCCTCTTCACCGCTCATGAAACGTTCGAAAGAAAGTACACCGGCTCCTTCCCCGATTTCACGTTCTTCGTAGTAGTCACTATCCGGGTCTTCATAGCGTACTGTATAGACACGGCCGCCCGGACGCCCCGACACTTCTGCAATTGTGCATTCCAGCATTCGTTCGGTGCCATCAGGATCTGTAACCTCCTGGGTCCAGCTGTGTCCTTCCTCCAGGGGAGCCCGAATCAGTTCAATCCGGTCAAATTTCGAATCCATCATGGTTTCTTCATCCTTGACCTGTAGGAGCACTTCCGATGTAACCCGGTACTCCATCCGAATGGAAAAATCGGCATCGGCTTCACCTCCGGACAGGTCGTGCACAGCCCCCTCCAGGTTGTAGAGAGTTTCGTCCTCCTTCATTTCAATGGAAGTTATCCAAAGATCATGTCCGTAATCGACAAAACCGAGCACACCCCAGCGGTAGCCCTCATATGCCGGCAAAAGATCACCGACCCGGGCGTGTTCCGCCTCCGTTTCGGCCATTAATGTCATAGGGGTTGCCGCCAGGACAACAATAAACAGAACTGCCAGGAAAAAAATGCTTTTCATTCTCATATTCACTCACTCCTGTTAATATACTGAACGGCATTATTCTTCCGTTCCTTGGTAGCTGTAATAGAACGCTGGATTCTCACATCTGCCTCGGGTAATCCCGGGACGCTACAAGCCTGTCTGGTTCAAAAGTTTATCGGCCTACTCATCTTTACACCAAATTCTACGTCAAATCAAAATTCCCTTTTTTTGAACATTTTTAATAAGGAATCCAGGTAACTTTTTCTATATTATACCATTTTTGTCACTAACCCTCTACTTTTTTAGTACCTTTAATCACACTATAATGGATGCTTTAGAAAAGGAGCTGAACAAAATGGATTCTTATGAAGAGTATGAAAAAGAATGTGAAAGAATTAGGGAAGAAAACGAAAAACTGTTAGATGATTTTATAGTATGGCTTGCTGAAAAGAACTTAACACAGAAAACAATTAACAAACATGTTTCTAACGTAGATTTTTATATCAATGAATTTCTTTTGTATGAAGATGCTCTAGAAGCTGCAGATGGGATAAATGAAATAGGGTATTTTTTGGGCTACTGGTTTATTAAAAAAGCACTATGGGCAAGCAAATCACAAATTAAGAGTAATGCTACAAGTTTAAAAAAATTCTATCAGTTCATGCTTGAAAAAGGTAAGATTTCACAAGAAGATTATGACGATCTGAAAGAAACTATTAAGTTGGATATGCAGGAGTGGCTTGCTACAATGGACAGATATGATAATCCAGACATAGAAGATATGGAGGATGTATGGGGGTTGTAGGGTGTTGTTATATTATTGGGAGCACACTTCCAGAAAAATGTATTTTATGAGATTATTTTTTACGATATCAAACAAAGAAGGGCAGTGTGGAGAGTGAATTGTGCTTTGCGCTTATGATTTTTACACAGGAGAATAAAGGAGTTTTGATGTTACTAAGTGAGGTTGCTTTGCTAGAACATCT
>CAZARY010000189.1:0-3896 GCA_964487675.1 uncultured Clostridia bacterium
TTGATTATGTGTTTTAATGCCTCTGGTAATGCCAATTGTTCCAGTTCTTACCGTTTCAAGGATGCCAAAATGATTCAATAATGATTCTAGAGCAGCTATTTTTTCTTCACTGCCCGTTACCTCGATCACCATACTATCGAGCGAAACGTCGACAATTTTGGCCCTAAAACTTTCACAGATTTCCTGAATCTCTCTTCTTGAGCCTTTGCTTACACTTACCTTAAATAAACAAAGTTCCCGTTTCACTAAGTTTGAATTATCGTGTTCTGTCACTTTAATCACATTAATCAGTTTATTTAACTGTTTAACAACCAGTTCCGTTTGCTTTTCTTCTCCAACCACTATGGTCATTCTACTGAGCCCCTTAAATTCACTCTTTCCCACAACTATGCTTTCAATATTGAAACCCCTTCTACTAAAAAGACCAGAAATCCTAGTTAATGCTCTCGGTTCATCTTCCACCAGCACACTTAAGGTTTTAGTCATCATAACCCCTCCTTTATTATCTCTGTAATGGGTTTTCCCGGCGGTACAAAAGGATAAACATTTTCCTGGGTGCATACTTTAACTTCAACCAGCAAAGGTCTTTTGCTGTTAACAATTTTGTCCACTGTGTCTTCCAATTCGCAATGATTCTCTAGAGTAATCCCTTCTATTCCGTAGGCGGAAGCCAATGCAGCAAAGTCTGGATTCTCATCTAACTCAATTTGAGAATAATTTTTATTATAAAATAACTCCTGCCATTGCCTGACCATCCCCAAACACCCGTTGTTGATAATAACAATTTTAATGGGTAAGTTGTATATTTTCAGCAGCGCTAATTCCTGCATTGTCATTTGAAAGCTCCCATCTCCGACAAAACTTATAACTTCATGCTCCGGCCTGGCCAGTTTTGCTCCTATAGCGGAAGGGAAACCAAAACCCATGGCTCCTAGGCCTCCGGAGGTTATGAATCTTCCTGCTTTTAAGTGGTCAAAATACTGAGCCACCCACATCTGGTGCTGCCCTACATCAGTTGTTACGAAGCAGTTATCAACTGCCTTGTCTTTTAATTTATCGGATATACACTTTACAACCCGTTGTGGACTCAGTCCTGTGTGTCCTGAACTTATTTTTTTGTCTTCGGATCTCCAAGGGGGACATATTTCTTGATACCAAGTTTGTGTTCTTTTCTCGCTCACTTTCTTTATAATTCCATTAAGGATGTTTTTAGCGTCCCCAACAATTGGGAGATCCGCTTTTACATTTTTATCAATTTCTGCTGGATCAATATCGATATGAATCAACTGCTTCCCTTCTTTAAACTTATCAAACGAACCAAAAGTTCTATCACTGAATCTCACTCCTACTGCTAAAACCACATCCGCTTCTGATACCGTCATATTTGCGGTAACTGTACCGTGCATTCCCATCATGCCAAGCGATAGATTATGATCATGTGGAAATTCGGCCAATCCCATCAACGTCGTTGCTACTGGAATTTTTAGTTGTTCAGCAATTTCCAATAATTCATCAGACGCTTGAGCCTGTTTTACACCCCCTCCAGCTATAATCACAGGTTTTTCTGCATTTTCAAGCATCCGAGTTGCTTTCTTTACTTGTAACGGATGGCCTTTATACACAGGTTTATAACCAACCAGGTCAACCGTTATTTCATCTAGATGAACTTCATTTTTGGATATTTCAGCCTTTAACACATCTTTTGTAATATCCACCAGCACCGGTTGGGGTCTCCCTGTGCTAGCAATATGGAAAGCTTCTTTAATAATCCTGGGTAATTCCTTAATGTCTTGTACCAAATAGCTGTGTTTGGTGACAGGCATGGTAATGCCAGTTATATCAGCTTCTTGAAATGCGTCACTGCCTAGTTGAGATTGGGCCACCTGCCCAGTAATGATCACCAAAGGCGACGAATCCATATAAGCCGTGGCAATGCCTGTCACCAAATTAGTGGCACCGGGGCCTGCCGTTGCAAAACAAACCCCCGTTTTGTTGAGTGCCCTGGCATAGCCATCGGCCGCATGGACAGCGGCCTGTTCATGCCTAGCCAAAATATGCTGGATATCCGAACCCGCAAGGGCATCATATATATCAATAACCGCCCCGCCTGGATAGCCAAAAATTGTATCTACGTCTTGGTCTCTTAAACATTCAATTAATAATTCAGCGCCCCGCATGGTTTCTTCCCCCTCTCCCAAATTTAGATAATAAAAAAATCCTTTCTTCCCAGATAGAGGGGACGAAAGGATTCGCGGTACCACCCCAGTTCCGAGCACGATGCCCGGCACTTTATTCATATAACGGTAAAAACCGGCAAAGCCTACTAACTGGTAAACAACCAGCATTCAACTTGCTGCTCGAGGGTGATTTTCAGGCCAACCTAGTACCGGATCTCACCTGTCCCGGCTCTCTGAAACCAAGAATAACCTTACTCGTCCCTGTCATCACAGTTAATGAACCTCTGATTTCATTTAATTAAATTGTTATTTGATATTAAATTATATTCAGGTTTTCACTGTTTGTCAATACTTGTTTTAACTTTGTTTTAACTTTGTTTTAACTTTGTGTTAGCTTTTTGTTTTAACCTGTCTTAATCCTGTTTTAACCTCGTTTGAATTTTAGTTTGTAATTCTTTTGACTTGAATTTATTTTGGTATGCTGTTAAATCTGTTAATTTTAACCGCTTGGCCCTGCAGTAATTCATTCATATTATTATAGAGAGACATCTAAGTGAAGTGCTTAGTTCTACATGAAGTGCATAGTACAACTAGATCAGCCAGCGATGGAGCTAGATTTTTCATCATTATCCTTATATACGGGGGTACCTGTATTATGCGCATATTCTTTAAAGTCCTCTATGAGTTGATGAGTTATAGATCCGGGTTTGCCCTCTCCAACGGATCTCCCATCAACTTTTACAACCGGTATGATTTCAGCTGCAGTTCCTGTTAAAAAGCATTCGTCCGAAGTAAAAACATCATGTCTTGTGAAGAGCGTTTCTTCCACCTCGTAGCCCCGGTCTTCAGCCAGGCCCATAACACACCTTCTAGTTATGCCATTTAAAATACCTGCATAGGGCGGTGGTGTAATTAGCACCCCGTCTTTAACAATAAAAACATTGTCCCCTGAACCTTCTGCCACATATCCATCTTGATTTAACATCAAAGCTTCTTTTACCCCAGCTAGGTTTGCTTCTATTTTCACCATGATATTATTTAAATAATTGAGCGATTTTAGTTTTGGGTTTAAAGCTTCAGCCATATTTCTGCGGGTAGGTACCGTCACAACTTCAAGACCCTGGGTATAAAACTCTTCTGGAAAAAGGGAAATGCTGCTGGCTATAATAACGATACTAGGGTTTTTACATTTTTCCGGGTCCAGGCCAAGATCGCCAATGCCTCGGGAAACAACTACCCTGATGTAGGCATCCTGTAGATTGTTCTTTTTGACCGTATCTATGATCTTTTGACACATTTCTTCTTGCGTCATAGGTATTTCCATCATTATTGTTTTGGCTGACTCGTACATGCGCTTCACGTGTTCTGCCAGTTTAAAAATACGACCATTATAAGCCCTTATGCCTTCAAAAACCCCATCGCCATACAAATACCCATGATCTAAAACACTTACTTTGGCATCCTGATCTGAAACAAATTCGCCGTTTAAATAAACGATCATTTTTTATTCCCCCTTTTCTAAAATTGATATGAATCAGGTCATTTAAGTCCTAATATAGTTCCATAATCTAACTCTGCCTTAAATTTAGGTTGTGACCTGTTCAACAAAATAGCCTCGGCACAGCTATGATAAATGAGAAAAATATAAAAAAACCCCATCAATAGGTTCCTGTTATGATGGAACCTACCGCTAGAGGCTTTTATCCTCACGGTGTAACA
>CAZARY010000190.1:0-3880 GCA_964487675.1 uncultured Clostridia bacterium
AGCCTAATATAAAAATAAATACCCCCTGTAAACCCTGGCCCAATATTTCCTCCCCCGCTTTCTATTGCGAACTGATGCTCTGAAACCGGTTCAGCATATCTTCGGCGATATCTTCAACCCGGTAAGTGTTTACTTCTTCCGGGTAATCCTCATGTAAAAACCGGAGCTCATGAAATTGTAAGTCGGGCACATCAGGCGCGCCCTCCATTGTAATTTCATTGAATACGTTCATTAATTTCTCTTTAACCACGGCCACACCTTCTACTTTAGTGGCGGGCAAAACTAGGGCAGCGGCGTCTTCCAGATAATAAACAGCGTCTATTCGCCGCAAGGTTATTTCCGCTGCTGAAACCAGTTCTTTTAATTCTTGGGGGTTGCCGGTAACTTTTAAAATGGTTAGAGAAGATTGCGTACGAATGGAACGGTCAATCTCTTCCGTGACCTGATCTCGCATGGCCATCCAATTTTCTTGTGGGGTCAATTCTGTCTTGCTGGTTGGCGCTCTGCTGCCTCCTTTTGAGCTGATTTTCTTACTTTCCCTGGTTTCTTTGGCTTTTTGCATCTCCTTGGAGTTCCTGGTTCCCCCAGTCGTTCTGGATTCCAAAGGTTCTACGCTTGTTTGATCTGTTTTTTGCGCCGCCTTTTCCAGATGCCGGTTGATGCGACGAATCAAAAATTGACTTTCCACGGGTTTAACCAAAAAATCCCAAGCTCCCATATCGATTAATTGAATTATCCTATCCCTGGTTTTTTCTATACTCACCACAATCACAGGTAAGCTCGGCGCCTTTTTATTTATGAACTTAATCAATTCATCTCCCTCAATATCGGGTAAATCCACATCCAATAACACCACATCTAAGTCTGCTAGCTGTACATCATCAAAATGACCTCGTAGAATATGGCGACCATTTTCAACTTCATAAACTTTAAATCCAGCATTGTTAAGGGTTTTCTGCATATGAATTCTGACAAATCCCGGTTCTTGAACGAGTAACGCTCTTTTTTCCATCTTGACTACCCCCGTTCTTATAGATCCTATAGTCACAAATAAGGAGCCTTTAGCTTTTTTCTACATTGTTGCCTTGGTAATTTACAACTTATAAAATTACGGCAATAAGACGGTAGAATAACAATTATGACCTTGCGATGTCCCTATGTTATATATTACCATAATATGGCTTATGTGCAATTATCATTTCTAGCTGTTAAATATAGAGGTAACAATATTACAGATCAACTACAAATAACTACAACTTATCTGCGCCGCTGCTCATTTAGCTACAGGCTAATATAAGCTTGCTGCCAATCTGAGCTGAGCTAATCTGAGCTGCTGTTGACAAAACACAAATCATGATATAAAATCAGCATAAACCATTTACCCGTATGGGGTATATAGGAGGTTCGCAAAAATGTCTACAAACACTGTTTCTTTCTACATCAAAACCAACCGCACAATTTCTACAATCAGAAAATACGCCTGGACTGTTACCTTGCTCATAGGAGTAGGCGGCCAATTCATCCCACAACTCGGTCTTTTAGTCCCTTTGATCATGCTTGCTTTAATTGTAATGAGCCTGTTTAAAGGAAAATACTGGTGCGGTAATTTTTGTCCTCATGGTAGTTTTTTTGACCGCATTATTCTCCCCTACAGCCGCAATCAAAAAATTCCAAAATTCTTAAGGTCAGCCCCGCTGATTGCTGCTGTGCTCATCTTTTTTATGTTCAATATGGGGGCCAGGCTGTTCAATGTTTTTCAAAACCTGGAAGCCACACCGCTCCACGTGCAGTTAGGCTCAATATTTGCCAACACATATTTGATGGTCCTTTTAGCGGGCGGTTTATTGGGATTATTTATTAATAGTCGGACTTGGTGCCAGTTTTGCCCTATGGGAACCATGGAAACAATTTTTTACAAACTAGGCAAAAAGTTAGGGATAGCCCAAAAATATGATGAAAAAGTAACCATAGCACACCCGGATTTGTGTCATTCTTGCGCTAAATGCGCCCGGGTTTGCCCAATGCAGTTAAAGCCCTATTTAGAGTTCTCTGAAAACAACCAGTTAGAGGACGAACGATGCATCCGCTGTTATGCCTGTGTCAATAACTGCCCTGCCGGTATTCTCCACATGGCCACGGAAAAAGAAGCGAAAAAAATTACCCAGAACACTTCACTGGATGGCTTCGATAAGGCAACCTATTAAGAAACAAAATCACGTCCGTCCGTGACTTACAAGCGATGTGAGAAACTATACATTTGAGCTCTTAAAACCTGTAACCTTGCATTTTACCCCCGTGCAGTTCGTGATTGAAAAATTGGTCCAGAAATCAATATGTACTGGGCTTGTTCAATTTTCCCATCAAACACCAATAAATCAAAGGTTCGCATAACTGTCAAAAAAACCCGGATGATACGGAAACCAATCGACTGTTCCATAATTTTCAAGAAGGCAACCAGATTGCTTTGAAAAGCACCTAGGACGGGATTTTGAGAATCGATGAGGAAGCAGATGGAGACGCGTTCTATTTATCGCCAACGGCATTGTGGCCACACCGTTTAATTTCGCACGCGGATAGAGGCTGATAAAAATGACAAATCTTTGGGAATAAAAAATAATTATCAATACGGCTGGAAAAACAGCCGAAAATTTGATATAAAAGAAGTAGAAAAGGATGAAAGCCGTGCTGGAACCCCCTTCTTCTCAGCTTCCCTCTTTTCCCGGAACAAAAGAACCAGCACGGCTTTCATTGTTTTCTGATTAATCTTCCAAATTAAGACCGATCTGTACGATGCCTGTCTGGTCTTTTCTTGGCAGACCTATATACTGGTATAATTTGTTATCTATGCTTCTTTTTACGTAGGGCTGCACTTTGAGATTTTCTTTGTTTTTAATGATGGCTTCATAAAATGGCCGTGTCTGTTCATTTTTCTTAAAATCCAACCCCAAGCTGCCTTCGTAATTGCTAAAAACAACCTGACCTTCAGCATCCGTGATATTTAAAGTATCAATATCATACCTTTTTGCCACCTCTGTCACAGGTCTTTTGGCCGCCTCTTCCGCCACGTCAGACATATGTTTGGCGTATTCATCATAGACCTTATTCGATAAGACTTCGTTCGATTTGGCCGTAATTTTTTCCATCCGACGGTTAAGTTCCTGTACTTCCTCCTTTATCTCTCTAGCCTTGTTTTCTTGCGTTTCATTATGCTGAACGACTTTTTGTATTTCATTTACCGTTTCTTCTAAGTTGGAAAATACCTCACTGGATGAGGATTCGAGTTCCTGAATAGATGCAGACTGCTCTTCAGCGCCTGAAGCTACATTTTGCATCTTTTCATCCACCGATTGCATCATCTGCTGAATCTCCCGCACACGCTCTGATATAGTTGAAACTTGTTCGTTGGTTTTTTCAATGGGGTCGTGAATCTGGTTGATTGCTTTTTCCGCTTGTTTGTTTCTTTTAACCACTTTTTCAATCGTACTTTTAATGTCTTCCGTTGCTTTTTCTGATTGTTCCGCAAGCTTTCGAACTTCATCAGCCACGACAGCAAAACCTGTGCCTGCCTCACCAGCCCGTGCGGCTTCAATCATAGCGTTCAAAGCCAGAAGGTTTGTTTGAGCCGAAATATCGCTGATGTTCGTGGTAAATTGTTCAATTTCGCCAATAGCCTGAGACACTTCCGCATATGTTTCACTGGCTGTATGTTGGGCTTCGTCCACTCGACCGGTATTGTGAGTTATCTCATCAATACCCGAGACCATGCCGTCAAGATTTTCTTTCACCTGGGCACTATTAGAAGCCACATCTTCTGAGTTGCCAGCTATATCCTGGGCCGATTCCGATAGCTCGCTTACTGCGGTATTTATTTCTTTTAAAT
>CAZARY010000191.1:0-3784 GCA_964487675.1 uncultured Clostridia bacterium
TTTCACCTGTTATCTCAATATTTCTCACATGAGCAAAATTTATTCTGTTCTGACCACCAAATTCTCTAATTATCTCCGGAAGATCATTTTCAGGGTCCGCCCCCAGAGATCCCGAACAAATTGACAGGCCATTATAGGGGCTATCCACCAGATTCACTAACCTTTTCAAACTATCTCTGTCAGTTATTATCCGGGGTAGGCCAAAAATAGGCCACGGGGGATCATCAGGATGCATAGCCAGATAAACATCTTCTTCTTCAGCAACGGGCACTACACTCTCCAGAAAATATTCCAGATTGGCCCACAATTTTTCTTTATCCATGTTTCTATATTCGGACATTAATTCTTCTATCTCTTCTTTTCTGTGAGTAATATCCCAGCCCGGTAAATCCAGGTCGCCTTCCACAGGATCCATTTTTTCAACTTTCTCATTCTCAAAAATAAGAGTTTCTGAGCCATCTTCTAATTTATGATCCAACTTCGATCTGGTCCAGTCAAAAACAGGCATGAAATTATATGTGACTACTTTTATATTTTCTCTTCCCAGATTTTTAATGGTCTCTCTATAACTTTCGATATATTTATCTCTGGTTGATTTGCCCAGTTTTATATCTTCGTGCACAGGGACACTTTCAATTGCCGTTAGCTCAAGACCATGTTTTTCAATTTCTTTTTTCAGGTTGGATATTTTTTCCCGGGGCCAAACCTTTCCTGAAGGTATATTATACAGAGAGGTCACAATCCCTCTCATACCGGGAATCTGTCTTATTTCTTCCAGGGAAATTTTATCATCCTCTCCATACCATCTGAAACTGAGTTTCATCATTTTCCCTCCTCTATAAGAGACGTAGTGTCAAAAGATCTTCCCTTCCTGGTGGCCCCAGGAAGGGAAGGTAATAGACTTATCTTTTCACTCTTCCAGAAGCAGGCCCTTCAGCTATCGCTTCAACCTCTTCTGCAGACATATGGTTGAAGTCCCCGGGTATTGACTGTTTCAAGGCCGAAGCTGCGGCTCCAAATTCAACTGTTTCCTGTAGGTCTTTACCTGTCAGACGGGAATAAATTAATCCTCCTGCAAAGGAATCTCCCCCGCCCACTCGATCGACAATATGGACTGTATACTCGGTTGATTGCACAAACTGTTCGCCATCGTAAAGCACTACAACCCAGTCATTAACTGAAGCGTTATGGCTTACGCGCAGATGACTGCCCACCATTTCCAAATCAAATTCATCTATCAGCTGCTGGGCTACATCTTTATAACCTTCGATATTAATATCACCTGATTCGATATCAGAACCGCTTTCAATACCGAAGGTCTTTTCGGCATCCTCCTCATTGGCTATACATACATCAACATATTCCATGACTTCCGACATGACTCTATTAGCCTCTTCCTGGCTCCAGAGTTTGGCTCTATAATTGAGATCACAGCTCACTTTTACACCATGCTCCTGGGCTTTTTTTACAGATTCAATTGTAATTTCCGCCATCTTTTCGCTCAGGGCGGGAGTAATTCCTGTTACATGATACCAATCCGCTTCTGAAAATATTTCATCCCAATCAAAATCATCAAAGCTTGCCTCAGCGATGGCTGAATGAGCTCTATCGTATATTACGTTGGAAGAACGCTGGCTGGCTCCGCTCTCACAGAAATATTTGCCCAGACGTTTTCCACCTCGAGCTATGAAATCTGTATTTACACCATATCTTCTAACTTCGTTTAAAGCCGCCTGACCAAGAGGATTATCTGGCAGTTTGGTTACAAAATAAGTCTCCAGGCCGTAATTGGCGCATGATACTGCCACATTAGCTTCACCGCCGCCATATATGACATTAAATTCATCCGTCTGTACAAATCTCTGGTTCTCAGGCGGAGTGAGTCTCATCATTATCTCACCAAAGGTGACCACTTTTTTATTCATCTTATCAACCCCTTTTTTTTATCCTGTTTATATTTTAGTTGTTTTTAGCTTCCTCAATAAGTTCAACAAACTTTTCAGCATTCTCTTTGACCTGATCAAAGTTGCCCTCTTCTGCGCCGTCTACAATTGCACTTCCTGCAGCCACAGCAAAACTGCCTGCTTCGATCCAATCCTGAACATTATCATGGCTTACTCCACCGGTAGGCAAAAGCTCAGCCTGAGGCATAGGACCCTTTATGGACTTTATGATCTTAGGCCCAAACAGACCTGCTGGAAATATCTTAACCACATCGGCTCCCGCTTCCATAGCCTTTTTCACTTCAGTTGGTGTCATAGCACCTGGAATCACAGGTTTTTGATATCTGTTGGCCACTTCAATCATTTCTAAATCCAGGGCGGGTCCCACTATAAATTCAGCACCTGCCTGTATACAGTTCAGAGCTGTTTTACCGTCCATAACTGATCCTGCCCCAAAAATAACTTTGGGATCATCACTGTAAAGCTCTGTCAGATCATCTATAACATCTACAGCTCCGGGTACGGTCATTGTGATTTCTATGATATTTATTCCGCCTTCTTTTACTGCTTCAGTTATTTTTTTAGCTTTTTCCGCAGTTTTGGCTCTAATAACGGGTACAATTCCACTTCCCCGAATTGAGTTTAGAACCTCATTTTTTTTCAATTTAATCCCTCCAAAATTATTGCTTATATATTTTGTTATTGAAATCTCTGCAGCGGTTTATTGTAACATAAATCTTCCACAAGATCGGCTGCAGCATTCATCGGTGCTCTACCCGCATCCACAATTTCTCCCACAACACTACACAAAGTTCTTCTAAAAACCTCTGTGCGAGAATCATAAGACATCAATTTTCTTGAATCTGTCACCATTCCCGCCTGATTGGCCAGTAAATCATAAGTGCTCACCAGTTTCAGATGTTCTTTCATACCATAGCTGCTATCATTGAACCACCAGGGTGCTCCTATCTCAACATTGGGGAAGGCGCGGGCTATAGTGGCCATTGATGGCAGATGAACCGGATCCAGATAATAAATGACTATATCAAGCTCGGAATCAAAAGCGTTTAAAAAGTATTTAAGGTTTTCAGCAATATCAATATTATGTGTGCATATGTCCCCTCCAGAATCAGCTCCAAGCGTCTCAAATAGCGAATCTCTATAATCCCTCATAGCTCCTATGTGCAGCTGCATGTTCCAGTCCTTCTCGCGGTTTAGTTCCCCGAAGAACATCAGCATATATGATTTAAATTCTTTAACTTCTGATGGGGAAAGAGTTTCACCGTTTAAAGCTTTTTTGTATATATTGCTGACCTGATTTTTTTCTGTCTCATATGAAACAGGTTCAAATAAACCGTGATCAGTAGCTACACAGCCAAATTCAGCAAAATAATCGTGTGTATCTTCCAGCGCCTGAAGAAACTCATCAAAACTCTCCAGAGATCTATTAAATCGTCCGGATAGCTTTTCTTGGAAATCGTTCCAGACATCATCACCTATATTCATAGCCTGGTCGGGACGCCAGGTGGGCAGTATATCTATCCAGTCCAGTTTGCTTTGAGCCATTTCATGATATTCCAGTTCAGACACTGGATTATCTGTAGTACACATAATCTCTACATTCATTTCTTTCAAAAGACTCCGGGGCTTCATTTCATCCCGAGACAAGAGCCGGGCTGTTTTATCCCATATATACTCTGCATTATGAGAAGAGATGGTCCTGTCAATTCCAAAACGTCTTTTTAAATCGAGGTGCACCCATTCATAGGTGGGATTACCTATAAACTCCGGAAACACCTCAGCTAAAGCAAACCATTTTTCTTTCTTTGAGGCCGATCCAG
>CAZARY010000192.1:0-3726 GCA_964487675.1 uncultured Clostridia bacterium
CATTATCAAAAGTCCTGGTGCCCCTTTCTGGGTTCTCACATCTTTTAATGTCCTGAGATTCAAACACAGGTTCTCCATCAAAATCTATTAAGCCGTGCCCATCCCTGGCAAAGTGTCCTGGAACCCAATCCAGAATCACTCCAATCTCATATTGATGCAGTCGATCGACCAAGTACATAAAATCTTCCGGAGTGCCATAGCGGCTGGTGGGCGCATAATAACCAGTAATTTGGTACCCCCAAGAGCCATCATGCGGGTGTTCCATGACGGGTAAAAGCTCCACATGGGTATACCCCATTTCTGAAACATAGGGCGCCAGCTTTTCCGCTAACTCTTTGTAGTTCAAGGGTTCTCCTTCTAGTGTTCGGACCCAAGACCCTAAATGAACTTCATAAATAGACATGGGTTCCTCATAGGGTGAAACATGCTTCATTTTTTCCGTCCACTCCTGGTCCTGCCAAGTATATCTCTGGAGATCAAAAATTCGAGAAGCAGATTTCGGTCGCTTTTCCGCAAAAAAAGCGAACGGATCAGCTTTTTGAACATAGTGCCCATGCCTGGTTTTTATTAAATACTTGTAACTGTCTCCTTCTTGTGCTTCAGGGATAAATCCACCCCAAATCCGGGATTGAGGATAAAGACGGAGCGGGTCTTTGTCACCCTGCCAGTTATTAAAGTCCCCTATAACATGTACAGCTTCTGCATTAGGTGCCCAAACACCAAATCTAGCGCCCTTTACATTTCTATTGTCTTCATCATGAACTACATGGGCACCCAGCAGCTGATAACTGTGGTAATTTGTCCCTTGATGAAAAAGGAAAATATCGTCCTGGTGAACAAGTTGCTCAAAACAAGTTTGATTTTTCTTGTCAGTCATTAAATCACTTCTCTTTACTAAAAATTTGATTATTCATAGTTTAGCGTATTAGTATAATTCGATACTTGTCTGGCTATTTCCTTTTTTTGGCCTCATATTATTAAAAACATGGCTATTAAGTTAAGCCAAGTATTTGCCGTATTTAATGTGGCAATGCTTTCACTCAAGTATTGCAGCATCTATATGATTTGCTTTACTGATTTAACTTGATAGCCAGATATAAACTTCATATCTGCTGCCAATATAAAACCCCGGCTCATCTAAACTTCAAGAGATAAGCCGGGGTTTTAGGAACCCTTCTTTTTTAATCCAAGTATGATAAAAGGGTTTTCTTGTAATTTTTATCTATACACGAAAGGAAGACTTTATTTAATTGCTGAAAACGCTCTTTCCGCAGCTTCAATGGTTTTATCCAGATCTTCGTCGGAATGGACTAGAGAAACAAACATAGCTTCGTACTGGCTGGGCGCCAAATAAATCCCATGTTTGATCATCTGTTTAAAATACACAGCAAATTGTCTGTTGTCTGCCTTGGTGGCAGTTTCGTGATCATACACCGGTTCATCAATAAAGTAAAGTCCTACCATGGACCCAACCTGGTTAATATGCACAGAAACATTTGATTTATCCGCCGCCTTTTGCAGCCCTTCAGCCAATTTTTCGCTTTTTTCATTTAGTTTTTTATAGGTGCCGGTCTGTTTGAGTACCTTTAAAGTTTCTAAGCCCGCTCGCATAGCGATAGGATTCCCGGACAGGGTTCCTGCTTGATAGATAGCTCCAACCGGCGCTACATTTTCCATTATTTCTCTTTTTCCACCGTAGGCGCCAACTGGCAGACCGCCACCAATAACTTTGCCCAGACATGTCAAATCCGGAGTCACATCATAGAGTTCTTGGGCCCCGCCATAGGAAATTCGAAACCCTGTCATGACTTCATCAAAAATTAAAAGCGCACCATGATCTCTCGTCAATTTCCTGAGTCCTGCCAGATAACCTTCTTTTGGGGGTATAACCCCCATATTGCCAGCCACCGGCTCTAAAATGACCCCGGCAATTTCATCGCCGTATTCTGCAAACACTCGCTCCATGGCGTCTAAGTTGTTATAAGGAGCCGTAATAGTATTTTCAGCAATACTCACAGGCACCCCTGGGCTATCGGGCAAGCCAAGGGTGGTCGCCCCAGAGCCCGCTTTGATCAACAAACTATCCACATGGCCATGATAACATCCACTAAATTTAACGATCTTGTTTTTCCCCGTATAGCCTCTAGCCACCCTGATCGCGCTCATAGTGGCTTCAGTCCCTGAATTAACCATCCGCACCATTTCCACAGATGGAACCGCCTCAATAACCATTTCAGCTATCTCATTTTCCATTGCGGTGGGAGACCCATAACCCGTTCCAAAGTTTACTTGGGTTTTAAGCGCCTCTGCCACGGAGGGGTAGCAATGCCCTAAAATTAAAGGGCCATAGGAGGCTACATAATCGATGTATTCATTTCCATCTTCATCAAATACCCGGGAGCCTGAACCATCTTTGATAAACAAAGGATCCATGTCAACAGAAGAGAAAGCCCTTGCAGGACTATTAACGCCACCTGGCATTAGTTGCTTAGCTTCTTCATACAATTCAATAGATCTGTCGAACTTCAAAATTAATCCCTCCTCTTGCGTATTAAAAAAACTCCTAAAAATACTTCATACTGGTTTTTTTGTATTCTTTCTCACTATAAAGGATTTCGTAATCGTTTATTCCCACAGCCTCAGCCATGCTTTTTATTAGGCTTTCACTCTTTTCCCTGGATTCAGCATGGATCATCGTGTAAAGGTTGTACGGCCAATTTGGATAAATGGGACGCAAATAAGCATGGCTAACTTGCTGGTAATTGGCTAATTTTTTTCCAATCTTGTCCACTCGATCTGGCGGAACCTTCCAGGCCACCATTGCGTTGGCCTTATAACCTGCCTGCCGCTGCCTTAAAACAGCCCCCATCCGCCTCAGAAAACCTCTTTCCTTTAATAACTTGATTTCATGCACCAGGGTTTCTGTGGTAATCCCTATTTTATCTGCAATCTCTCGGTAAGGGGTGATAGACAATGGCAGATTTCCCTGTAAATAAAAGATAATTTGTTTTCTCCTATCGTTTATTGCTTTGATTTCTTTTTTCATTTTTTGATTATTATACATAGATATCAAGCCTTTCATCAATCCACTGGAAGTGTAAGCCCCAGTTTATATTTTTTTTCTGCGGGAAGTTCCATTAGTGCTTCTACACCGTCAAAAGATTCAATGTCTTCCAGCAAGCTTTTCACTAGTGCTTTGTCTTCTCCGGCCAGGGTAAACCACAAATTCCATTCATGGCTCCGCTTGTAATTATGGGTAACCCCCGAATATTGATTGATTTTTTCCGCCACTGCATCAATTTTGGACTCCTCTACCTTCACTGCCACTAGGGTTGTATAAAACCCTAGTTTTCGAGTATCAAATATCCCGCCCAATCT
This sequence comes from uncultured Clostridia bacterium, assembly GCA_964487675.1. Lineage (GTDB taxonomy): Bacteria > Bacillota > Natranaerobiia > Natranaerobiales > Natranaerobiaceae > CAZARY01. The sequence goes on from CAZARY010000192.1 coordinate 3,379, forward strand.
CCTAATGCAACCCGTCTCTAACAGTCCTTTTACCCTTTTAAAAACTTCCTCTTCAGAGCTATTCAACCTATTAGCCAGTTCTTTGTAAGGTCGTTCCTCAATAGGAAATTCCCATTGAATCAGGTTAAGAATAGCTTTGTCAAGGACATCCCATTTTGGATATTTTTCGACCATAGGTCCCATTCACCCCAATCTATACCTTGAAAATGGTTCGGCTTTAATATGTTGCCCATTCATCTGAGTTTGATTTTTCAGGTTATTGCATGTTCGTGCTCCGCCTTGGGGTGATAAAGACACCAGGGATCTTCAGCCATATAGTCGCCGGAGCTGTAATAAAAAGCACGTGCA
>CAZARY010000193.1:0-3695 GCA_964487675.1 uncultured Clostridia bacterium
CACATTGATGCCTCCGCCAATAACTTCCATGTCTACAACTTTTGATACCGGCACTGATTCCCCTGTCAGCATCGATTCATCGATAGTTGTGGATCCTTCCACAATTCTTCCGTCGGTGGGCACCTTTTCACCCGGCTTAATTACTAATTTGTCACCCTCCTTAATCTCCTCAATCGAAACTTTCTTTATGGAACCGTCATCCAATAGCTTATGTGCTGTGGGCGGCATCAACTTGGTCAACTCCTCCAATGCTTTGGAAGCCCCCATGACAGATTTCATCTCGATCCAATGGCCAAGCAGCATAATAGCTATTAAGGTGGATAATTCCCAGAAAAAAGGCTCCCCTTCAAGTCCAAAGACCGTCGCCGAACTGTAGACATATGCCGCCGTAATGGCTACCGCAACCAGGGTCATCATTCCTGGTAAACGCTGTTTAATTTCATCATACAGACCTTTTAGAAAAGGCCACCCACCATAAAAATAGAGAAATGTCGCCAGTACGAACACTATAAATCCATCGCCTGGGAAGCGCATGATTTCTCGAATCCCAAAAAAGCCTTGGATCATCGGAGAAAGCAAAAGAATAGGGATCGTTATGACCAGGGCAACCCAAAATCTTTTCCGAAAGTCTTCCACCATGTGAGCATGGTGGTCTTGGTGTCCACCATGGTTTTGGTGGTCTTGGTGATCTTGGTGTTCACCATGGTTTTTTGAGTTTTCCATAATTAGCCTCCATGTATTTATTTTTTTAGTCCTTTCACCACAAGCTATAAAAGAAAGTTAGCAGTTTCCTTTTAGCAGCTCCGTTCTATACTTACTGATGCAGTAATCAGAAGATCACTCTAATAAATTCTAAGAGATTGATGGTAAAAAGATTGATTGCTATTCTTATTTGAAGCAGCGACCCACTTTTAGATTAACACTTCCCGATGTATGAAAATATTCCTTCTACTAAAATAGACTATTTAAACATCATTTCTCTCTTCATTTCTCTTTCCATTTCTTTTTCATTTTTCCTGTTCATACTCTAGTTTCATTCTCAAGTTTCTCGATAATATAATTTATCAATGTTAAAATGTATAAGAGATGGTAAAGAAGGGGGCATAAAATGAAAACAAATAAATCCGGATATAAAACTGTTGAATTATATTTAGATAAAACTTTATCGGATGATGCTAAAGAACAAATCAACAGGTTAAACAAAGCCTATTCAGATGATGAAATCATGCTAGAAATAACAGGCTCTAAAGTACTCATCCATGTGCACAAAATAGACGTGGAAAACGTTAGGGCAACTATTGGAAAAATCAATTCTTCCAATAACCACGAGCCAATTTTGTTTCGGATACTAGATAAAATTGAATCAATAAAGAGCTATGGACTAGATACTAATAAAAAGAGGGTTTTTGTAGGCTATAATAAGGAACGCAAAGTAAAAAGCCGAACAGAAAAAACATTAAAGCGAGGCAAATATTTTTATGCCAAGGGCGCTGACTTTGATGCAAATAATTACCCCCTGCCCCGTGAATATCAAAATCAAATTATATGTGGGGACAGTGAACATATTTTAAGACAACTGCCAAACAACTGCATCGATTTGATATTTACCTCCCCTCCTTATAATTTTGGACTGGCTTACCCTGACCATCAAGATAGCATCGATTGGGAGAGCTACCTGGATAAATTATATCGGGTTTTTGATGAATGTATACGCGTTATCAAATACGGAGGCCGAATCATTGTTAACGTGCAGCCGTTGTTTTCAGATTATATTCCACTCCATCATTTAATTAGCCATTTTTTTATTCACAAACAGCTCATCTGGAAAGCAGAAATCCTATGGGAAAAAAATAACTACAACTGTAAATACACCGCCTGGGGAAGCTGGAAAAGTCCTTCCAATCCGTACATAAAGTATACATGGGAGTTTATTGAAGTATTTTGCAAAGGGCAGATGAAAAAAACAGGTAATAAAGACAAAATTGACATTACAGGAGAAGAATTCAAACAGTGGGTTTACGGCAAGTGGCGTATTGCTCCAGAAAAAAACATGAAAGAATTCAACCATCCATCCATGTTTCCTGAAGCATTAGCTAAAAGGGTTCTAAAACTTTTTAGTTATCAAGAAGATATCTGCCTAGATCCCTTTATGGGTGTTGGAACGCTGCCAGTTGTTGCCAAAAAGAATAATAGATACTATCTAGGAATTGATATCTCAAGAGAATACTGCGATAAAGCCATAAGCAGGTTGAATACTGTTGACCCGAGCCCTTCTTCTAACCCGATTCATTAGGATGGTGCAGCCTGGTGGGTTCGAAAATTTGCTTTTTTTACCGCAAATTTAATACCCAAATCTAAAAAAACCTAAAAACAAAAAGCGGGGCAATTTTACCATCACCCCGTCTAAATCAATCAATTATACGTTTATGTGATTTCTGTTTTTTATTCTTATTCGCCCATCATTAATTCCAATAATTCTTCTTGGGTAAACACATATTTAATTTACATGAATTCTATTTCCACCCATATCATAAACTTCTAAAACCATTAAAGTTTCAGTGGCCACTTGCTAAGTCTAGATACGCTTCGTTTTCTTGAGCAATGAATCAAAGAGCTTCTACTCAAAGCAGCTATCGTAAGTTCCCTTTAATTAATCTTTGAAATATATGCTCTCTAAGCAACCTGTAGGACATTGCTCCAGTAGCGTGGCCTTTTTCAATGGTGTAGACAGGTGTTTGACCATAAGATTCTTTTTGTCTTTCGTGGCGAACAAGTTGATCATATTTGGCAAGCAAGGGAAACACATTGCTGTTAATCTGGTTTGCAAAATCCGTTTCAAAATTTAGCAGAGATTGTATAACATTAGGGTTTGCCTTGGCTTTAGAATCTACGGCTTTACTGTAAGTTGAGTTTAAAAACGTGTCATCCATGGCCGTGCCTGCTAGGAGAGGAACGTATATATCAGCACTGTCAAAGTAGATATGGTGTATATTGGTTATATAACCACCCAAACTGGTTCCGGATAACAATATTTTTTTAACACCACTTTTCCTTAAATACACCACAATTGCTTCAATTAACTTGACTGAAACAGCAAGCATAGCCATATAACCGGCAAGGGTGCGAATGCCATCCTTAAATTCTTGCATTGACCCATGGAAAGGGGCTCTAATTAAGATTAGATTTGCTTGGACTGAATATTTTTCTTTACCGGTTAGAAATATTCTATTAAAACCATAATCAAAAGGAATTTCGCTTGCCCCGTGGTGATAAATAATCACTGGATATTTTGCACCCATCCACTTGGCAATGCGAAAACCGGCAGATAATTTCCCTACTTTTGAATTTGCGGTCACATTATAATCTCTTTTTTGAGGATCTAATAATTCTGCTTCGAACATTCCAGGTAACTCAATATCTGGCATTTTCAAATGTTCATTTAAAGAAAGAGTTTCTATCCCCTCCCTAAAATATTTAGGCATAAACTTTGAACCAACAGTTACTGACACATTATCAACGAAAGCATGAAAGTTCATTTTATTCCCCCCCATTTATTCTAAAAAATGGTTATCAAGTTAAATCAGAATAATTGCCGTATTGGGTGTTGCAATGCTTTCGCTCATGACTTTGCTGAACTGGCGGTGCCATGCTCCCGATTTTGGGCTGCGTTAAAACTCCTTCACTGCGTTCGGTCA
>CAZARY010000194.1:0-3676 GCA_964487675.1 uncultured Clostridia bacterium
TCTTTTCAAAGCGCTAAATACCTCCTATTGGTCAATATTTCCAATATCTGGTTTTTCTTTGCTGTTTCTAGTGCGTAAGTTTATTTAATCTATAGTCGCCCCTGCCTAACCAGACTGTAATTGACTTTTCAACAAAAAAGCATTATGATGAACTAAAATTAGGAAATTTTTACTATACATGATGAAAGGTGAGCATAATGGATCTTTTCTCTATGATTCTTTCTCTAGCTTTGCTGTTAAATTTCATAGCCGTCATTGGCTTAATTTTTTTTGAACGCAAAAACCCTAGCACCACTTATGCCTGGTTGTTAATCCTCATTCTACTGCCCTATTTGGGATTAATCCTTTATTTGCTTTTTGGGCTTTCCCCTCGACAACGACAAGTTTTTGGGCGTAAATCAGCAGCAGATGTTCAGAAAAAAACCCAGTTAATCAGAAGCAAAATGGATTATCAATGGCCAGAATTAACAAAAACAGAAAGTGATTTGATTTTTCAAATCCATTTTCATGGTCAGGACATTGTCTATACCAAAAACAACCATGTTGAAGTTTATTCCCATGCACGAGAAAAATTCAAAGCACTGTTTAAAGCAATTAAAGAAGCAAAACACCACATACATGTTTGCTATTATATAATAAGAAATGACCGCCTAGGCAGAGCCCTGGTAAATCTCCTGTCAAAAAAGGCAAAAGAAGGTGTAGAAGTAAAATTGATTTATGACAGCTTAGGCTGCCGGCGGCTGCCACAAAATTTTTTTGCACCCCTGCTCTCCGCTGGAGGAACGGTGACAAATTTTTACCCTTCCTTGATTAATATTAATTATAGAAATCATCGAAAAATTGTTGTCATTGATGGCAAGATGGGATTTACCGGTGGAGCCAACGTAGGCATGGAATACCTACGAAAAGGAGAAGGGTACTCCTGGAGGGATACGCATATAAAGGTGACGGGCGAAGCTGCCAAATCTCTTCAGGTTCGTTTTCTACTGGATTGGCTTTTCGCCGCCGAGGAAGATCTTTTTCACGATTCTGCCTATTTCCCCTCCGCGCTTAAAGCCGGTAATACAGGCATGCAAATTGTAACCAGTGGCCCGGATTCAAGATACGAAGAAATCAAAGTGTTTTTGTTAAAAATGGTGTACTCGGCTAAAAAATCTATTTACATTCAAACGCCTTATTTTATCCCCGATGAAAGTTTCTTTGAAGCTTTGCATATTGCCATCCGCTCAGGTGTTGACGTGAAGATCATTATTCCTGACCGTCCAGACCACCCCTTTGTATTTTGGGCCAACCGGTCTTACCTTGATTTAATGCTTCAAGAAGGCGCCCGGGGATACATTTACAAAAAAGGGTTCCTCCATAGTAAGGTGGTCATTGTAGATGATAAAATAGCTTCTGTGGGCACCGCCAATATTGATGTGAGAAGCTTTAAGTTAAATTTCGAAATAAATGCATTTATTTATGACCGCCATATTGCCTACAAACTAACCAGAGACTTTTACAATGATCTAATGGATTCACAGGAAATTACCCGGGAAGTATTTGAAAAGAGAGGCATTCCTTCACGGTTTAAAGAATCTATTTCTCGGCTGCTGTCACCAATCCTGTGATAACACCCACGCTATTTGCTTGAGGATCATCACAGGATCAGCGGGTTAGTTCACCAGAATGATATCAACAGCATGTGCCACCCTTGCAGCTAGAGCAGGCAGAAGCACTGCCACCGCTGCCTTTGCTTGCCTTCCCAATATTGACACGGGTAAAAATTTGCTTGACTTGATTCGCCCCACAGTTCGTACAGCAAAGATTGTCTTTCTCTTGGTAAGAAACCTTTTGGGCAAATTGGTGGCCACATGCTTGACAGCGGAAATCGTAGGTTGGCATGGTTCTCCCTCCATTCAATATTTCAATATTTTAATTAATAGTAAGTATTATTTTTATATTTTAACAGGATTTTTCAAATTGAAACAGAAAAAAATGATTAATAGTAAATAATAAGAACTAAAAATCATAAGTATTCCTTTACTGCTATTATAATATCACTGTTCTGCCCCCTATTTCAATCTTAAGCTTAATAAATAATGCGTACAAATGGCCTTTGGTATAGACTCATGGTTATTGGAAATATGAACACCTGCTTTAAAACCAAAGGAACCTTGCTAATACTTGTAAGTACTTGAAAGGAGGCAAATTAAAATGTTGTGGAAAGAGAGATACCGTTTAGGGGTAGAAGAAGTTGACCAACAGCACAAAGAGTTATTTGACCGGGTATCTAGTTTTATTAAAGTCGTAAAAAGCGATGAAAGAAGCTGGGAAGCTAAAATTGACGAAGTGAAAGAAACGCTTGAGTTTATGAAAAACTACGTAGTCACCCATTTCCACTCAGAAGAAGCGCTTCAAAAAAGAATCGGATTCCCTGGTTATGAAGAGCACAAAGCCATTCATGAAAATTTTAAGGCAGAAATTAGTGAGTATGCGCGTCGCTTTGAAGAAGAGGGCTATGATGAGGATTTGGTACAAGAATTTAGCGGTAAATTGATGGCATGGCTTATCAACCACGTGGCATCAACAGACCAAAATATAGCCGATTACATTGATCGCCAGGAAGGAGGGAGCAAAGCATGAGAGCTGATTATGTCAACTCCTTTTACCAGGCAACAAACGATGTATTAAACAATATGCTTGAATTAACCACAGAGCGCGGGGAGTTAGATGTTGTGGAGGATATTATTCCAGGGAAAGAGGCAAATGTAAATATTGGAATTACAGGTAATCTCAAGGGATCTGTCCTGTTTAGTTTCCCAAAAGATATGACCCTGGAAATTGTCCGAATCATGTCCGGTATGGAGCTAGAAGAACTGGACAGTTTTGTTACATCTGCGCTGGGAGAAGTTGCCAATATTATCAGTGGAAACGCAGTCACAAACTTGAAAAACCAGAACTATGACTGTGATATCGTACCCCCACAGATATTTATAGGCCAAAGCAACTCAATCTCCATGGCTACGGATAAAGCTCTGGTGCTCCCTATCAATACAGATATCGGTGTCTTTGATATAAATATTTCTATTAAAGAAACGGAACCTAAAGAAGCATAAAGGAACTCACAAATTAAACCTGCATAGATAATCATCCATGCAAATTAACTTACTCTCACAGATAAAGCAGCGGAGTTTCTGCTTAATCTGTCGCAAACTTACTCTGTCCCAAACCTAAAAAACCTGCTCTCTTGCTTTGATGTAAGAGAGCAGGCTTTTTTTGGATACCATACACTTCTTATATTCGCCTGGCTAGAAGGATAAAGAAAATAACAAATAAGGTCTACATATCACCCACATATTCTGTTAATTCGGAAAGGGTTTCAAACCCGTATTCCTGGTAAATTTCCTCAGAAACAAATACGACGAAAGTATTGTTAGCCGGGGCATAGTCCAGCCAAATGATGTTATTTTCCTCTTGGTCCCATTCTTTAATTACTTGGTAACATTCTTCCGGGTCTGCTATCACTTCATCATGTCCCTTGATATTGAATAACCCAGTACCTGTATATTCCCAGTATAGATCTATTTCTCCTGCTTCCAAAGCTTCTCTGATAATCGCTACTTCTCCGAGACCTGTCTCATCTATAACTTGATAGCCCCTATCCTCCAGTACTTGAACGGTCATTGCTCCCATG
>CAZARY010000195.1:0-3650 GCA_964487675.1 uncultured Clostridia bacterium
ATTACAGCCTGGTTAGGCAGGGGCGGCTGTAGATCAAATAAACTCACGCACTAGACACAGCAAAAAGAAACCAGATATTGGAAATATTGACCAATAGGAGGTATTTAGCGCTTTGAAAAGAATATAAAAGGTAAAGATTATTCGATTAGAGGGTTAAAATTTAGGAGCATATTAGGCAAAACGGTCTTACAGAGGGGGCAATCATGCATAGTGCCAAAGAGTATAATGTAAGCAGGTGATTCAATGACTCGAATAAAAGTAAGTAAAGAAAAACCACAAAAACAACAGCTAGCGCGCCTACTTGCGGAGATAATGGTGGGGCTTAGATTTTTAATGGGGGCCGTCATTTTATGGCTGGGCGTTATATACTACGGAACACTCCCCTCACCAGGATTGATATATCTCTTCATATTTAATATTATTGGATGGACCACGGATTTTCTTGACGGCCCTCTGGCTAGATATTCTAAAACGCGCCCTGGATTATTAGGGAAAAACGACTTTGTGGCAGATATGTTTTTTGCCTGGATTAATGCCCTGGCGCTCTCCCTTATGGGCTTATTTCACCCTGCGATTTTGGTTGCTTATTTCATCATTTACCTTGTTGTACTCCATGGGTATCGGAAAAAAATTATCTCCATGATTTTTGCTGTTCCAGTAGAGGCCCTTCCGTTCTTTACAATTTTGTATTTTTATCCCTGGTTAGCCTTAATTTATTTGATATGGATTTTAGCCTGCTTTTTGCTCCTTCATAGGCGAGTGTGGGATGTATTTAATGAAGTTACTAGAAAATGATTAGATCATTTTCTGGATATGTGTGGTGGCACTGAGGTGCGTAAGCCCTGAGGCAACTATTGAATTGTTTTTGATCGAACTTAATAGGTAGAAATCTCCACAGCATTTGTTTTAATAATGCTCTGGTTTAGTTGGGGGTATTAGAAATGGCGGGTGAAAATATATTGATGACGGGAAAGCCCGGTGTTGGCAAAACCACCATCATAAGAAAAACGATCAAATATCTCCAATACCCGAGCACCGGGTTTTATACAGAGGAAATACGCCGCAACAACAAAAGAGTAGGGTTCCAAATCATTTCCATAGAAACAGGTAAAAAACTACCTCTGGCTCATGTAGATTTTTCCAATACGCAAGAGCGCGTAGGGAAGTATGGAGTTAAACCGGAAAACTTGTTGGACTTTATCAAGGAAATAAACCAGGCAATCAATATCAATAGACCAGTTTGCCTGGTGATGGATGAAATAGGAAAGATGGAATTTTATACCCCCGGATTCAAAGAAACGGTCCAAAAGGCTCTTGATTCCACCTTACCGCTAATAGGGACCATTTTATCCAAGCCCCACGCTTTATGTGATGCGATTAAACAGCGGGAAGATGTGGAAGTTATTGAAGTTACTTTTGAAAATAGAGGCAAACTTTCAGACTATCTGGTGGAAAGACTAAAAATCAATTCTTAATCCGCGTTTTTATAAAGAACAATTATCTAGACAATGCGCTAAAATGAATTAATACTGCCAGGCACCAATTTATTCATCATGCAAAATTTTTCTGGAGGTGTTAGGATTATGAAAATAGGATTAATCAGTGATACCCACGGCTCTCTGTCGGCATGGGAGAAAGGATTGAAGGTGTTATCTAAAAGCGATATCATTGTGCATGGTGGGGATATTCTTTACCATGGACCCAGGAATCCTTTGCCGGACCGGTATGATCCTCAGGCCCTGTCAGAGGCTTTAAATAATTTTGATAGGCCCCTGTTTTTAGTAAAGGGGAATTGTGATGCTGCTGTGGATGAAATGGTGCTAGACCTGCCTTTAATCACCCCCTTCTTTTATGCTTCCATTGAAGGCATAACTATTCTGGCACTTCACGGAGATGGATATACAGAAGCAGAAATGTTTAAATTAGGAAAAGATTACGGTGCCCAGGTTGTTGTATTTGGACACATTCATGAGCCCTTGATCAAACAAAATGCCAATGGGATTGTACTTGTAAATCCTGGAAGCTCTTCCCTGCCTAAGGGCGAGCGCCCGCGGTCGACCGTGGCAATGATTGATTTAGAAGCAAAGAAGATAGAGGCTTTTGACCTGAAGACTGACGAAATTATTGAAACCATGAATCTAGGTGGCTCCATTGATTAAAATTAACTAAATAGATTAAAGCATGACACGGCTAAAATTGTTTCAATAAATACTTTGATAAAATTTTTACACGGCTACAACTATAAGCGACTCTTTTTTTTAAGGGCGTTATTTTTAATGATCCGGAATAAATTCCGGATTTTTTATTTTTTGTGCGACAAAACTATTTAATTGTGCGTCTCTATATACAGAAATATAAAAAAGAAGAAGGAAAAAATAGATAGGCATACTCAAATATAAATTTTTAAAGAGGGGTGGATATAATGAAAACCAGTCACTTATTGGTGGCAGCAGTGGCAATTTTACTTGTCATATCCGGAGTGGTTTATGGTATTGGGAACTGGAGTGAAAAAGATGATATTGAATCAAACGGCACCGAAGCAGAAGAGATAAGTTACGCAACCGTTGAAGACTTGGCATCTCTTCCCGAAGCCGTGGGCGAAGCAGTAGAACATCTTAAGCTGGAAAGGGGTTATTTCGTTTTTAATGAACCAGCTTTTGATACAGGCGATAAAATGTATATCATGGTGAGTTCTGGAGAACGACCCACAGGAGGGTATGAAATCAGTATTGAAAAGGTTCAACTCAAAAATGGCGTATTGGAAATCCTGGTTCAGGAAACAGAACCTGGAGAGGATGAAATCGTCACTCAAGCGTTGACTTATCCTCATAAAATCTTGAGTTTAGAAGAGGAATTCACTGAAATAAGGGTTTTTACAACTGAGAGAGAAGAATTTACTCATTTGGCAGAAGCTGAAATTGAAGCGCCTAAAGTTGAAAGAGAAAGTGGCGTTGAGCCAGTTGACCCTTGTGACCCCCGAGAGGGTGAGAGCTTTTTGGAAGGTGAAATCTTAGAGCTGGATTTGGAAAATAGAAAGATGACTTTGGAAGTTCATGAGGGACCGGATACGCCTGATGCAGGGCCTGAGATAAGATTTCACGAAGAAGTGGAAATAAGACGCTTAGAGGAAATTGAAGATTATGATTCTCAAGAAAGCACTCAAAAAGAGACTGTTATGAAAGCGGAAGAACTAGAACCAGGGATGGTGGTGGGCCTTATCCTTACGCCAGAAAAAGAGGCTCGCGCCGTTATCGTTCACGTATTTTAATGATGTGCTAGGCTTGCAGTCGTGTTAATGTTAGGGATAGGCATAGTCTGATACTAAGCAAAACAATCAGATCAGATCATACCATACCAAAGGAGGCTGTTTTGAAAAACAGTCTCCTTTGGTATTAATAAATTAATATGTTAGTGGACATTTCAAAATTGTGGTTCAATACAAGACTTAATAGATCGTTTGCAGTAGTTATATTGAGCACAATAGGTGTATTAACTGGTGATGGATAACTATTTCATAGACTCAATAAAAGTATCGACTTCTATGGCAGGGAATGTTTCAAATCTAACTGTTCCTCTTGCAGCCAGGTTTAAAGAAATCTTTCCAATGGTTTCATTGTCGGGTGCTTCAACGATATTAAGAAAGTCATATT
>CAZARY010000196.1:0-3642 GCA_964487675.1 uncultured Clostridia bacterium
AAGAACAAGGAGTGTAGCTACATAGACATAGCAAAGTAAAGAAAGTTGAAAAGAAAGGTGAAAGAGAATATTCTGTAGAATTAGAAGTTGGAAAAGATAAATAAGTTACAATTGATGTAAATACCATCTTAGTTGCAATAGGAAGAGACCCAAATACATCAGCTCTTGGAGTAGATAATGCTAACATTAAAATTGATAAATCAACTAAAAAAATTGTTGGCAGAAAGGAGGAAAGAGAAAGATCAAATATAGATAACATCTATATTTCTATACAATTGATAGTTTTATGAAGCGGCAGATTGAGCCTTTCTTAAATTACCCTTTTATCATGCAGCTTGATCAGGGGATTTGAGTATTGGGTGTTGCAATGCTTTTGCTTACCGTTTGACTAAGTTTACTAAACTGGCAGTCTCGGACCCCTAATCAGTCTGGCTCTAAAGTCCTCACTGCATTGTTCAGCCCTAACACAGTCCAGATTTTCATCGTCGGCTCACTGGTATTACCCTGGTAATAGCATCCTTTCTCGAGGATTGCAACACCCGTAAGATAGTTTTTTTGACTATTTTATTGGCTAGATCCCATATTATGCTGGCCTGTTGAATTTATCGCTCTTTACATAATTAGCCACCGCCTCCACATCTTTGTCTCCCCGGCCAGATAAATTAACCAGCATAATTTCATCTGGCGAAGTACGGGGGGCCAAGGTTCTAAGATAAGCCAGAGCGTGGCTTGACTCTAGAGCGGGAATAATCCCTTCATAATAAGAAAGGTCTTGGTAAGCCTGGACGGCTTCATTATCCGTAACACACACGTATTCCGCCAATCCCGTATCTTTCAAATAAGCATGTTCCGGACCAACGCCGGGATAGTCCAACCCAGAAGCAATGGAATGGGTATCTTTAGGCTTGTCGTCCTCGACTTTGAGAAAATATGTCCGAGCACCATGCAACACTCCTGGCTCACCCCGGGTCAAAGTGGCAGCATGCATGCCATCTTCTTCACCTTCTCCACCGGCCTCTATGCCATATATTTTAACTCCTGATTCACCAATAAATCCGGAAAATAAGCCAATAGCATTACTGCCGCCCCCCACACAAGCCAGTACGTATTCCGGATTTTTACCGGTCATTTCCTGCACCTGCTGCCTGGCTTCACGACCGATGACAGATTGAAAATCTCTGACAATCGTTGGGTAAGGATGAGGTCCCACGCAAGACCCCAGCAAATAATGCGTTTTTTCCAAATTTTTCACCCAATATCCCAAGGCTTCGTTAACGGCATCGTTTAGGGTTTGATTTCCGGATTCTACTTTGACCACTTCTGAGCCCAGTAGTTCCATACGAAAAACGTTAAGCGGTTGTTTTTCCGCATCAATTTTGCCCATGAAAATTTTGCATTCAAATCCAAAGCGAGCAGCCACTGCTGCTGTTGCCACACCATGCTGACCAGCACCTGTTTCTGCAACGATTTCTTTTTTGCCCATTTTGCGCGCCAAAAGAATTTGGCCGATGGTATTATTTAATTTGTGCGCGCCCAAGTGGTTTAAATCTTCCCGTTTAAGGAAAACTTTACCGCCACCTAATCGCTGGGAAAGGTTAGCCGCATGATAAACCGGGGTGGGACGTCCGCCGTAAGATTGCAGCAGGTGTTCAAATTCCTGCCGAAATTCTCGGTCGTCTTTAAAGCGATGATAGTATTCATTTAACTCATCCAATGAAGTACTTAAATTGCCCGGCACCTCTTGTCCTCCAAAATCTCCGTAAAAACCTGGCCTCTCCATAGGTCATCCCTCCTGTTTTTTTAATTAGTTCTGTTTTAGATTTAAGGATAATAAAAAAAGCTTTCGCACTCATCAGCTTTTGATGAGGACGAAAGCTTCCATACACGGAAATTATTGATAAGCCACTTGTCGCGGGTTTAGTTTGTTATTAAATCATGATAATTAGCAAACCAAACAAAGCGACAATAGCTTCCGCGGTACCACCTCAATTTGGCCATTTGGCCCTCTCACAATAAATCGCATCCGGGGTCCATTCAATCCAGGGTCCTCACCAGGTTCTCACCTTACCCCAGCTCTCTATAGAGGCCTTTGAATCTACTCTGCCCCATCATCGCTTTTTCGATATGAATTTCTATTTGAATTTAAATAAGAATATACCAGTATAATTATGCTTTGTCAAGGAAATTTAGCTGTGTAATGTTGCTGTGTAAATAGATTTCTACCAAAAATTAATCATGACACCTAGATTCCACTAGCCTCCCTGGTACTTTCACGCTGTAAACAACATTAACATATATTTATTGGTACTTCTCGGTAATCATAGTTTTCTATTTTAAATGCCCGGACCTCTTCTTTGCGCGAAATCAACGAAATAATCGTGTATATAGCTTCAGGGTAATACGCCCGCTCCAGGTCTCTATGCGAAGGGAAGGGCGGATTTTTGGGATGAGAATGAAAAATAGAGATGAGCTCCAAATTTTTCTCTTCTAATTGATTAAAAACGTCCACCTGTTCTTCAGGGTCTATCTGATATTCTTCAGAGCTGTCTTTAACATTCGTTAGCAAAAAAATTTTCGTTACAATTCCGGTTTCGTCATACCAGCATCCGGCCATGAGGCCGCATGCTTCCCTAGGGAGCGCTTCTTTGCAATGTGCTATTACTGACTCATAATCTTTTTGGGTTATTATGAGCCTATCCAACTGCCAAACCTGCCTTTCTTACTTTTTTGGGTAGATCTCTAAAATTTGGGTAGATCTCTAAAACCTATACAAGTTAGCACTGTGACTTTCCTTCCGACAGTCCATCTAAAAAGGCCTTAATGTTTTTCCCCAAATCTTCACCAACATAACCCCCTTCAAGAACTGAAAAGGTGGGTAGATTATAACTGGCAATCAACGCGCCTATATGCCGGTAACCCTCTTCCGTAATTCCCAAAGACGCCAGAGGGTCCTTTTCATGCGCATCAAATCCCGCCGAAACAGCTATTTGCTCCATTTCTTCCCATGGAATAGAGCGAAGCCCTTGTTTGAGCGTTTCTAGATATTCATCGTCATTCGATGGAGATAAGGGGAAATTAATAATATTTTCCCGGGATTCGTGGCCCGTTCCCGGGAAGCCAAAACCCCGGTGGAGCGATACAAAATAGACATGTTCATCTCCTAAAAAAATGTCTTCTGTCCCATTTCCATGGTGTCCATCAATATCGATAATCACGGTTTTTAAACCCGAATTCCTCACCGCAATGGCTATATTATTCAAATAGCAAAAACCACCAATAAAATTCCTCCCTGCATGATGGCCCGGTGGACGCATCATGCTCATCCCCCTTAATCTCTGCGCGTATATGGCGCCACCAACGGACAGTAAAACTTGCTCCCATAAGTTTTCGTACACTGGACAGTCCGGGTCATAAAAATCGCCTCTTTTAATGCTTTCAATCATTTTATCGGTGTGAGCCAACCTAGCATCAAGTTCACTAGCTGGATCCGGTTCTATAAAATCAAATTTGCCCTCTAGATACTCATAAGCCTTTTTCACTCTTTCAGGGCTCTCAGGGTGACCTGGCGTTTTATAGTTTAAAGCTTTTTCAGAAAAAATAAGTTCCATGACAAACCTCCCCTATAGGTGCTTTTGTTTATAC
>CAZARY010000197.1:0-3602 GCA_964487675.1 uncultured Clostridia bacterium
ATGGTGGGCCCACCTGGGCTCGAACCAGGGACCAACCGGTTATGAGCCGGTTGCTCTTCCAACTGAGCTATGGGCCCAGGAATGGCTCCCCAGGCAGGATTTGAACCTGCGGCCTACCGGTTAACAGCCGGTCGCTCTACCGCTGAGCTACTGAGGACCGTTTCCCATTGGCATTTTAAATTATACTTAACTTTATGTTGTTCGTCAACAGGTGGATTTAGTTTTTTTTATATTCCTTTACATTTTTACAGCGTTCCCAAATCAGGCTTTTAAGTTTCGGTTCCTAGCTTTATGTTATTCCAGGTAATCTTTCAAACGTTTACTTCTCATAGGATGTCTAAGTTTTCTTAACGCCTTGGCTTCAATTTGGCGGATCCTTTCTCTGGTCACATCAAATTCTTTACCCACTTCTTCTAATGTCCTTGTTTTTCCATCATCCAAACCAAACCTTAAGCGCAAGACTTTCTGTTCCCGTTCGGTAAGGCTTTCTAGAACTTCCTCAAGCTGATCCCTTAAAAGTTTATAAGCAGCGGCATCATCCGGTGGTTTTGCTTCTTGATCTTCAATAAAATCCCCTAAATGACTGTCATCTTCTTCACCTATAGGCGTCTCAAGGCTTACCGGTTCTTGGGCAATCTTTAATATCTCTCTGACTTTTTCTTCGCTTAGATCCATCTTATCTGCAATTTCCTCTGGTAGGGGTTCGCGTCCCAATTCCTGAACTAATTGCCTGGAAACCCTGATAAGCTTGTTTATGGTTTCTACCATATGAACTGGAATACGAATCGTCCTGGCTTGGTCAGCGATAGCTCTAGTAATGGCTTGTCTTATCCACCAGGTAGCGTAAGTACTGAATTTATACCCTTTTCTGTGATCAAATTTTTCTACTGCTTTTATGAGCCCCAGGTTTCCTTCCTGGATTAAATCTAAAAATAACATACCCCGCCCTACGTATTTTTTCGCTATACTAACTACTAAGCGCAAGTTAGCCTCTGCTAGTTTGCGCTTGGCAGCTTCATCACTTTCTTCAATCCTTTTTGCCAATTCTATCTCCTCATCCGGTGAAAGAAGTGGGATTTTCCCAATTTCTTTGAGGTACATGCGTACCGGGTCACTCACTTCCACACCTTCCGGAAGAGAAAGGTCTAATTCTGCCTTATTCGGGTCTTCAGGATCTACTTCTCCAATAGCATCCACCACATCTATACTAGCTTGGGAAAGTTTTTCATAAAACTCATCCACTTGTTCGCTGGATAGCTGAAACTCAGAAAGTTGGTCCATAATCTCTTTATAAGTGAGAAAACCTCGTTCTTTTCCCACTTTTATTAACTCATCCTTAATTTGTTCCAACTTGGCAGTTTTATCAGTCAATTCATTACCCCCCTTCTCCCAAGGTACGCTGCACTGATTTTTCCTTTCTAATGCATTCGTTAATTTTAGCCAGTATTTCATCCCACTTTTCCGGTTCATGTTCAGGATCTATCTGATTTAGCTCTTTTTCGAGCTCTTTACGCTGGGTTTGGATTCTACTTTTTCTAATGACTGCTGTGCAATCTTCGATAAACTTAATCACATTTTTAGGCAGAAGTACATCTTTCATTGAAATCCTAGTTAGGGTTTGCTCTATATCCTCACCATCGTCAAGTTCCCGTACTTCATCAATTAATTTGGCATGTCCCGGTTCTTTTCCGGCATCATACCACTGATAAATTCTATACACTAAAAAAGAAAAGTTTTTGTCAGCAAAATCTTGTGCGTCTATTTTTTCTTTCACATAACTTATATATTCTGGGAAATGCAGCATCAATTCCAACAATTCTTCTTCTGCTTTATAGCGTCGATTTTTTTCCCGGTTCGTAGTTAATTCTTTGTTTTGTTTTTTTTGAAATTCAAAGTTTTTACCAGTTCCTTTACCCGCGAGGCGTTTAGAACTCTTTCTAGCTTGTTTGTAATTTTGTATAAATTTACTGAGTTCAATATGCAGCGAGTTAAAAGAAATATCCAACTGTCTGCTCAATTTTTGCATGTATTCTTCTCTTTCTATTTCATTATCTATTTTTGCAAGTACAGGTATTACTTCTTTTATATATTCCTTTTTTCCTTCTATATTTGATAAATTTTTATCTTTAGATAATTTTTGTAACTTAAACTCCACCAGTGGCAAAGCATTTTCCATAATTTCTTTTTTAAAATGAGCAACACCAAAATCATTTATATACTCATCCGGGTCAAAGTCTTCCGGTAATTTGCATACTTTTACATCAACACCGGCATCCCAAAGTATATCCATTCCTCTTAATGTAGAATTCTGACCCGCTTCATCAGCATCATACGCAATGAAAGCTTTATCAGCATATCTTTTAATCAATCTTGCCTGATCTTGGGTCAACGCGGTTCCCAATGATGCCACTGCTATACTCAAGTCACATTGATGCGCTCTAATTACATCCGTATAGCCTTCCAAAATTAAAATTCTATTTTCATGCCTTGCTTGACTAACAGCCTTATGCAGTCCATATAAAATTTTGCCTTTGCTGAATATAGTCGTTTCCGGTGAATTTAAATACTTGGGTTGTCCTTCTTTATCTTCAAGTAAACGACCCCCAAATCCAATAATCTCTCCTCTATGATTCGCAATAGGAAACATCAATCGGTCTCTAAATCGATCATAGGAGCCTTCTCTTTTCTTTCTAGGATTGCATAACCCAGCTTCTATTAATCGCTGCTCTGAGAAACCTTTTTTTTGTAAGAAATCGTTCAAAGCCGTCCATGAATCAGGCGCATACCCCAACCAGAATTCATCAATAATTTTTAAGTCAAAGTATCTTTTTTTTAAGTAAGATTGCGCTTTTTTCCCAGGTTCTGTATTTAACAAAATGTATCTAAAAAAATTAGCAGCATACTTATGAACTTCTTTTATCTCTCTAGTTATATCGCTCTCTTTTGCTCCCATTCCACTGCTTTTCATACTCGAAATATCAATGTTGGCCCATTCGGCTAATCTTTCAAAAGCTTCCCTGAAATTAAGCCGTTCAATTTTTTCCATAAAGTGAAATATATCTCCACCTGTGTGGCAGCCAAAACAATAAAACAGTTGTTTTTCCTGGGATATATGAAAAGAAGGCGTTTTTTCACTGTGAAAAGGACACAACCCCCAATAATATTTCCCTTTTAACTTAAGATCTACATAATAAGAGGCAACCTCCACCAAATCACATTCGTTTCTAATACGTTCCTTTACCTCCTGGAAATCTTCATTCATGCCGCTCCCCCCGGAGGTGCTAAATCTTGTATTGCCAAATTTTTATTTTATCTTTTTCTTGAAACTTTGTCAAAAAAAAATTCTCATAATAGATTTTATTATGTCTTCTCACCCAAGGTTATATAGTTGTTAATCTTATATGTGTGTAAATTCGACAAAAATTGATAAAAGTCCTGCTTATCATCAAATACAATTATTTGATCAATTATTTGTTGTCAAACTAGTTCAAAAAACTCGTGGCATTGCATTGACATATTTTTGTTTTTTGGCTATTAAGTTAAATCAAGGGAAGCAAATTAAATGTGTGCTGCAATGCTTGAGCGAATATTTCTTTGCTCAA
>CAZARY010000198.1:0-3588 GCA_964487675.1 uncultured Clostridia bacterium
GTAGGATTGGATTATCAATTAGACCCAGGCAGACAAGTAGAAATTGTGACCTTTGATGATGAAGATGGGAAACACATTTACCGGCATACAACTTCGCATGTTTTAGCCCATGCTGTGAAAAGATTATATGGGGAGGTGAAATTAGGGATAGGCCCTCCCATAAAAGACGGGTTTTACTATGATTTTGATCTGGAGGTTTCTTTATCCGACCATGACCTGGAGCAAATCAAAAAAGAGATGAAGAACATTATTGAGGAAGACCTCAAAATTAGCTACCGGGTTTATTCACGTCAGGAAGCTTTAGAACTGTTTAAAAGACTAGGTGAAGATTATAAAGTGGAGCTTATTGAGGAAATGGAATTAGAGGAAGAAATCACCTGCTACCAACAAGGCGACTTTATTGACCTTTGTGAGGGGCCCCATTTACCTGCTACTGGAATGCTTAAAGCAAATGCATTTGATCTACTAAAGGTTGCCGGTGCTTACTGGCGGGGGGATGAAAACCGGCCAATGCTGCAAAGGGTGTATGGAGCTTCATTTATAAAAAAATCACAGCTGGATGAGTACCTGGAAAAACTAGAAGAAGCTAAACGGAGGGACCATCGTAAACTTGGTAAAGAATTGGACCTTTTTAGTTTGCATGAAGAAGCACCTGGGGCACCTTTCTATCATGATAACGGTTTGATTATGATTAACGAGTTGATTGATTTTTGGCGTAAAGAACATAGAAAAGCCGGTTATCAAGAGATTAAAACACCAATCATATTAAGCAAGCAATTGTGGCAGCGGTCTGGGCATTGGGACCATTACCAGGAAAATATGTATTTTACAGAGATTGACGATGAAGAATACGCCGTAAAACCTATGAACTGTCCAGGAGCAATGCTCGTTTACAAAAATCAAATGTACAGCTATAGAGATCTGCCGCTTAGAATCGCTGAATTGGGGTTAGTACACCGCCATGAGCTTTCTGGTGCTCTGCACGGTCTGCTCAGGGTCCGAAGCTTCACCCAGGATGATGCGCACATCTTCATGCTGCCTGATCAGGTAGAATCTGAGCTGACAAATGTAATGCAATTGGTTGATAAATTTTACAAGACTTTTGGTTTCAATTACTATGTTGAGTTGTCTACCAAACCAGAAAATGCCATGGGATCAGATGAAATTTGGGATAAAGCGATCAATTCCCTTGAAACCACCCTTCAAAATCAAGGTATAAATTATGTGATAAATGAGGGAGACGGCGCGTTTTATGGGCCAAAAATTGATTTTCAATTAGAAGATGCCATTGGTCGATCCTGGCAGTGCAGCACCATTCAACTTGATTTTCTTTTGCCTGAAAAGTTTGATTTGACCTATATTGGAGAAGATGGCGAAAAACATCGTCCGGTCATGATTCACAGGGTGGTCTATGGAGCAATAGAACGATTTTTTGCCCTATTGATTGAACACTTTGAGGGGAAATTCCCTCTCTGGTTGGCTCCCAAGCAAGCTGTAGTGATTCCTGTTGCTGACCGGCATAACGATTATGGTGAAAAAATAGTGAACCAGTTTTCTGAAGCAGGCATAAGGGCTTATTTAGATCGAAGAAACGAAAAAATTGGTTATAAAATAAGAGAGGCACAGATGAAAAAAATCCCATATATGTTTATTGTAGGGGATGAAGAAGAAAAAGACGGTACAATTTCTGTAAGAAAAAGGGATGAAGGTGATATTGGAGCAAGTTACCCAGGTAAGATTTTGGAAGAAATGAATAACAAAATTGAAGATAAATCTTTGAGCTAGAACATTTTTTAGGGGTATTTTGAACTCTGTAATTCAGAAGTATTGTAAGTTAAAGGGAAGTTAGGGGTATTTGACTTATATTCCTAGAGATGGTATACTACTTTTGGATTTTATAGGGGAAGAAGAAGCTACTCGCTTCTCACCTTACAACGTAGAGTTCGTAAGGTTTCTGATAATACCCGGTGTTGCATGTATGGGCTGCGTAGTTAGCGCAGCGATTGGTTACATTTAACATGGACATTAACTGGGTATAGATGAGTTATGTGCATTAAGAGCGAGTAGTCCTCGCTCTTTTTTTTCTTCCTTATGAAATGTTTCAATAATATCAGGAGGTGAAATGAAATTAGCAAAGAGCTACCCGTGAATGAGCAAATTAAAGCTCGAAAAATCCGTGTCATCAGTAAAGATGGTAAACAACTTGGCATCATGTCTCCTCAAGAAGCTTTAAAAATTGCAGAGGAAAGCGGCTTGGACCTGGTCACGGTAGCACCCCAGGCTAATCCGCCTGTTTGTCGGATTATGGACTACGGCAAGTTTAAGTATGAGCAAAACAAAAAAGAAAAGGAAGCCAAGAAAAAGCAAAAGACTATTAATGTAAAAGAAGTAAAGCTTCGTCCAAACATTGAGGAACACGATTTTAATACCAAACTCAATAATGCACGGAAATTTTTACAAAAAGGCGATAAAGTTAAAGTGACCATCATGTTTCGGGGAAGGGAAATCACCCACCCGGAATTAGGACGAGAATTGTGCGATAAATTAGCTGAAGGCGTAAAAGATGTGTCTACTATAGAAAAGAAACCTAAAGTAGAAGGTAAAAATATGATAATGGTGCTGGGACCCAGTCCAGAAAAAAGTGAGTAAGAAATTACGTCAAATCAAAGCATGACCATTCTTGAAAATTTTAAATTAGAATAAGTTGTGTAGATGCTTTGCAAGAATTTTTTTGCTTGATTAATCATGGATAAAAGGAGGTAGCATTCATGCCTAAGATGAAAACACACAAAGGTGCAGCTAAACGTTTTAAAAAAACAAAACAAGGAAAGATTAAACGCATGAAAGCGTTTAAAAGCCATATTTTGACTAAAAAAACGAAAAAAAGAAAGAGAAATTTAAGAAAACCAACTTTGGTCAGTAAGGCTGATAAAAAGAATATAAAGCAGTTGATCAATTAGCGATCAGGCGCCTAAGGTGTACGGCGATATAATTTCGGTATAAACTACAGCCGCCACCCAATATTGGGTAACATATTATGCAAGGAATCTTTATGGGACTTTAGGAAAGTAATGTAACGTTTAAAAAGTATGTATATTGAAAGTTTACGAAGGAGGTATAAATATGCCAAGAGTAAAAACTGGATCCAATCGCCGCCAACGGCATAAAAAAATTCTTAAACTAGCCAAAGGCTATCGAGGAGCTAGAGGAAACTTATTTCGTATAGCCAATCAACAGGTAATGAAATCGCTGAGCTATTCAACGCGAGATAGGAAAACGCGAAAAAGGGAATATAGAAAACTTTGGATTGCTAGAATTAATGCAGCGTGCAGACAAAGAGGCCTCTCATATAATAAATTTATAAACGGATTAAAGAAAGCAGGGGTAGAAATTAATAGGAAAACCCTGGCTGATATGGCGGTTAATGATGAAAAGGCTTTTGGTAAACTAGTGGAGTTAGCTAAAAACAGCGTTTAATTAGGTTTTGCAAATATCTTATCAAAGGAACCTTTAAGGTTCCTTTGTTTATTAGAAAGCTCAGTTTAAGTTGAGTGTTGATAGCAATAAAACTTCTATTGAACGTATTAT
>CAZARY010000199.1:0-3576 GCA_964487675.1 uncultured Clostridia bacterium
ATTGTAAAAAATATTTAATGAAATAAAGGCAGGTGGTAGAAATTTCGCACAAATTAACTCCACAAGAACTGGTCGAAATGCTCGACAAATACATTATCGGCCAGAAAGAAGCCAAGCAATCCATTTCCATTGCCATTCGGAACCGGTATAGAAGGCAAAATCTAGCCTCTGATATCAAAGAGGAAGTAATTCCTAAAAATATACTCATGATAGGCCCTACAGGTGTGGGGAAAACCGAGATTGCTCGACGCTTGGCTAAAATCATTCAGGCCCCTTTCGTTAAGGTAGAAGCAACCAAGTTTACAGAGGTGGGTTACGTTGGAAGAAATGTTGAATCTATGGTGAAAGACCTGGTTGCTGAATCTATCCGCCTGGTAGAGGAGGAAAAATTTGAGCAAGTATCGAAAAAAGCAAGAAAGCAAGCGGAAAACAAAATAGTTGATTTGCTGATAAAAAAAGGAAAGCATAAACGAAAAAACGATACAGGGGACAAAGCTTCTTTTGAATCGTCAAACGATGTATATGAGACAGATAGTAAAGATCCAGTTGAAACCGATGCCGAAACTGCCTATAGAACAGAAAGGGAGGCCAGGCGTCACGCAAGAAAAGAAATAAAAAGACTGTTAGCAGAAGGCAAATTAGAAGAGGAGACTGTGACGATTGAAGTAGAGGAGCAACCGGAGGTTCCCGGAGGCTCCATGGGAGAAGAAATGGAAAATATGGGGTTCAATTTACAGGATTTTATGCAAAACATTTTTCCTCAGAAGAAAAAACAAAAGAATCTTCCTGTAAGGGAAGCAAGACAAATTTTAGAACAGCAGGAAGCACAGAGACTCATCAATGATGAACAGGTAAAACAGGAGGCAGTCAATCGAGCTGAAAATTTAGGGATCATATTTTTAGATGAATTTGATAAAATAGCGGTTTCCGATCAAGTGGGCCAAAAAGGACAGGATGTGTCTCGGGAAGGGGTTCAGAGGGATATTCTCCCCATTGTTGAAGGGTCTTCAGTTAATACCAAATATGGACGGATAAAGACGGACCACATCATGTTTATTGGGGCTGGCGCTTTTCATGACAGCAAACCTTCAGACTTGATTCCTGAATTACAGGGAAGATTTCCTATTAGAGTTCGGCTTGACAGCTTAAGCAGAGGCGATTTTTACAAAATATTGACGGAACCCAGCAATTCCCTCTTAAATCAATATAAAGCGCTTTTGGAGACAGAAGGTGTCACGGTTGATTTTACTGACGAAGCCGTGGAAGAAATTGCTAGAATGGCTGAAGTGGTCAATGATCAGGCTGAAGATATAGGTGCGAGAAGGCTTCACACTCTTTTGGAAAAGCTATTAGAAGAACTCTCTTTTTATGCGTCAGACATGCATGGGCAACACGTAGATATCACTTATGAATATGTAAAAGAGAGACTGCAGGATATCGTAGAAGAGCAAGATCTCAACAAATATATTTTGTAAAGATCTTTTATTTATCAAATAGGTATTTATCAAATAGGGTTAACTAGTTAAATCAGGGCAATTTTGTTTTTTAGTTAACTGTTTTTCAATACTAACCAAAAAAGATTCAAAGAAAGGATGAAGACTATGAGTAAAGCATTACTTGAAAAGACCCGCAGAATTAACAGGATTCTCCAAAAAGCTGCTGGACAGCCGGTAGATTTTGAAGAAGTTGCCCAAGTTTTACGCGATGTCATCGGTACGAACACTTATATCGTGAGTAAAAAAGGTAAGATTTTAGGGAGTGCGTTGGTGGATGAGTCCGAATGTGAGATTTTGCGACACAAGGTACTGGATCAGGGTTACTTTCCCCGTGAGTATAATGACTATTTGTTAAGTTTGAATGAAACCAGCTACAATTTATCCCAGGAAAATGATAAATGCCTGTTTGAAAGTAACGAAGCATGTCAATTTGAAAACAGGCTCAATACGGTGGTCCCGATTATAGGGGGCGGCCAGCGCCTAGGATCATTAATTCTTGCGCGCTTTGATGAAAAATTCAATGACGAGGATTTAATATTAGCAGAAAATGGCGCCACGGTAGTGGGGATGGAAATTTTAAGAGCGAAAGCAGATGCCATAGAGGAGGAAGCCAGGAATAAAGCGATTGTCCAGCTTGCCCTGGG
The DNA here is from genome assembly GCA_964487675.1 of uncultured Clostridia bacterium. Lineage (GTDB taxonomy): Bacteria > Bacillota > Natranaerobiia > Natranaerobiales > Natranaerobiaceae > CAZARY01. The sequence goes on from CAZARY010000199.1 coordinate 2,141, forward strand.
GACGTTATCCTATTCTGAGCTCGAAGCTGTAGAGCATATATTTAAAGAGCTAGATAGTGAAGAAGGATTGTTGGTCGCCAGCAAGGTGGCTGACAGGGTTGGGATCACACGTTCGGTGATTGTGAATGCGCTGAGAAAATTTGAAAGCGCAGGTGTGATAGAATCACGTTCACTGGGTATGAAAGGAACATATATCAAGGTGTTAAACGGTCAGCTGCTGGATGAATTGGAAAAATTGCAAAAAAAATAGGGTGGACAGAGGATAAAAAATGGTGTGGGGAACCACACCATTTTTTATGTTTTAACCAATAATATTTAACTGAAAATTTTGCTTGTGCCTTTAGAAAAAACCAACAGGAGAAAGAACTTTTTTTATACATAATTAAATCGACTAAAAAATAAGCACAATCACCTAAAAAAACAAAAACCTCTGGGCAGTCAGGCCCATTAATACATCCATCCGTTAGCCTATTTTTGTGAAATTAAAAGGGATAATTAACCCATTATGGAATACTTACTTGATAAGGTACTCGAAAAATAGTAAATTAATGCAAGAATAATGGTAATAGATAGCAGAAAAATCAAAATATAGGTAGGATTTCCGTCCATTCACATAGAAAAAAATAAGGTGAACAAAGAGGCTAAAATAGTATTGATTACTCATAAACCTATCAAATTAAATAAAATTCAGCTTATGAGCTGAAAGAGCAAAAAAGAACAGCCAATTTACCAGCAGGAGGGGTTGTATGTTTGATGACTCAAATATTAACATTTTGAGCAGCACGCTGGATGCCACAAGTAAAAGGCATGAGGTTATCTCTAATAATATAGCCAATGTGAATACCCCCGGCTTTAAACGCGGCCGGGTAGAATTCGAAAGCTTGCTCAAAAAGGCATTAGAGAATGACAGTGGCATAGAAGGAAAGATAACCCGCGATAACCACATCCCCATAAGTTCTTCCCAACAACCGATAGAGCCTAGGGTGAGAGTAGAAAGTACCACCTCTATGCGGAGCGATGGCAATAATGTGGACATAGATACGGAAATGTCCAGGCTCACTCAAAACACCTTAAATCATCAGGCTTTGACAAGACAATTGAGTAGTGCGTTTCAAAAACTCAGGTCTGCCATACAAGGAGGTAGATAGTGATGTCTTTTTTTGATGCTTTTGAAATCAGTGGATCAGGTTTAACTGCAGAAAGACTTAGAATGGATACCATTTCGAATAATATCGCCAATGCCAACACTACCAGAACGGAAGACGGCGGACCCTATAGGAGGCAAATGCCGGTCTTTGAAACCAGATCGCAAAGATTTAGCGATTATATTAGGGACTTTTTGAAGAGCGACGGTGCGAGTCCCCCAAAAGGCGTGAGGGTGCGAGGAATTGTTGAAGATGATTCTCCCCTTGAAGAAGTCTATCGGCCTGAACATC
>CAZARY010000200.1:0-3559 GCA_964487675.1 uncultured Clostridia bacterium
TCCCCAGCAGATGGGAAGGGCCTTTAAAGCTTAATCCTCACTTGAGCAACTTGTTTGATGCCCTAGATCAAGGTATGATCGGTCAACCAGAATACGGTCGCACCGATATTTACGAAAAAGACAGCGAGCTGCATTATGAAATTGAATTACCAGGTGTGACCAAGGAGGATATAACGGCAAGAGTAGAGAATGACACATTAATTGTAAAAGGTGAAATTCAAAGAGATGAAACCATCAGTCGCGATAACTATTTGAGAATGGAAAGAAAATACGGCAGCTTTCAAAAACAGTATCCTTTGCCCGAAGAAGTGGATACAGATAATATAGAAGAATTAAAGGCCAGGTTCGAAAATGGCATTTTGAAAATCAGTTTGCCTTTAAAAGAGTCCGTAAAAGGGGACACCATTGACATAGAAATCGAATAAAGCCCCCCTCTTTCCCTTAACCTTCTGTATTCTTTATTAAATGAGGGGTGGTTATCTCTTCAGGAAAAGCGAGCGGTTGCTCCCGCTCATTTTTTATGATTTGGCCTTTTCTAATAACCATCTTCACATTATGGCTATCCGAAAGAATTTCAATGTTTTTTGTGGGGTCGCCTTCTACCACCAGCAAATCTGCATTTTTCCCTTCTTCCACCGTTCCAACCTGGTCCAATAGACCACAGGCATCAGCAGAATCCCTCGTATCTGCAATCAGAGCTTCAGCAGGGGTCATCAACCCCAATTTTACAAATAGACGGGCCTCATTGGCATTATTCCGGTGATAATTAAACGGAGTGCCAGCATCAGACCCACAAGCAACTTTTACCCCTCTGTCTAAAGCTTTCCGAGTGCTATCGATTCTACTTTGTCTTCGTTTCTTGATCATTTTCATCATAAAAGAAGCCACCCCGCCTTCTTCTCCATATTTATTCATAAAATATCCCGGAGATAAAGTGGGAATTAAATAAATCCCCTTGTCTTTCATCATCCTGTGCGCTTCTTTATCTGCAAAAGTACCGTGCTCAATCGTATCCACACCAGCCCTGATAGCATTCTTCATGCCCTCGGCCCCATGCGCATGGGCTGCCACTCTTTTGTTTAATTTTTTTGCTTCACGAACTGCTGCCCTGATTTCTTCCTCATCCGGTTGGACTGCCCCGGGAACACTTCCTGGATTCATAATTGCCCCGGTAGCCATTATTTTTAATAAATCCGCACCTTTTTTCAGTTGTTTTCGTGCTGCATATCGAAAACCATCATACCCATCGGCTTCTTCATACAATCCTTCAAAATACTCTGCGCCCTGTGCGGTAATCGATAAAATTTTGCCCGTGGTCAAGATATTAGGTCCAATAACGTCTCCCTTTTCCACCGCATCTTTTACACTCATATCTATCCAATTAACGGAGCCAGCATTCCTAACAGTTGTATATCCAGCCAGTAAAGTTTTTTCCATGACGGCAGCTGCCCTGATTGCGCGCAGTTTGTCTTCAACAAAATTTTCATCAAATGTGTTGGGCTTCCCTTGCAATCCTATATGAATATGACAATCGATTAACCCCGGTAAGATCACTTCATGATCCTTCAAAACATAAAAATGGGCATCAGAATACAATTGTCTTAATTGCTTCTCATCCACGCGTTTACCGGTTATTTTGAATATTTTGCGGTTTTTGATAATCACCACACTATTTGTTTGTGTCTCCAGCGTTCTACCAGTAAAGATTTTCCCCCCAAACAACACAACGGTTTTCATGGTGCCTTCCCCCCATTTTTGCAAATTTTCTGATTGTATTTGATGGCCGTGCTTTATAAAAAATCCTGGACTACTTATTTTAAAGGTCCAGGATTTAAATATATTATACTATATTTTCACTTTATTGTGCACGTGAAACAAACAAAAATTTATCTATTTATCATATTCTCAATAAGCTTCTTGCATTATTTTTTTAACTGCTTTTTGTCAAATATCAAAACTTATCAAAATATTTTAGCGGGTTGGTATGGTTACCATTTCTGTGGATTTCGAAGTGCACGTGGGCACCCGTTGCATAACCAGTTGCTCCCATCGTTGCAATAACTTGTCCTTGTTCTACCCATTCACCTTCAGAAACCAGGTTATCCGAGTTATGAGCATAATAGGTTTGATACCCATCTGAATGGGCTATAATGATTAAGTTCCCATACCCGCTTCGCCAACCCGAATAAGTGACTTCCCCGTCAGCCGCTGCCATTATGGGTGTGCCATGGGAGGCAGAGAAATCCACGCCTCGGTGAAAACCGCCCCATCTCGGTCCATAAGGAGAGGTTATTTGCCCTTTTGAGGTCTCAACTGGAAATAAAAATCCAGATTCCGAAATGGACTGTTGTTCTCTCTTTGAACTCCCTAATTCCAAATCATTTTTTTCGATATACTGATCAAGAGCACTTTTTACCTCATCAATATAAGATTGCTTCACATCTTCATCTTTCGGTTCCGTAAAAGCAAACACCAAAATCAATCCCTCGTGATCCCGTAATACCACATCTTCCACGAAACCATCTAACATTTCTTGCATTGGGATTTTCGATCTACCATCAATGATCTCAGGGTATGTCTCTAATTCTCGGGTTTCCCCATTCAGTTTATATTCTTCGCTTTCAACTTCAAAAACCATAATGTTTTCGCTGTTGGTCAAAGTTATTTCCCTGGTCTCACAATTCCAGTTTACTTCTGCATCCACATTATCACAGATAAATCTCAAAGGCACTAAAACATTTTCTGTTTCAGTTATGTAGGGACTTACGTCTTCAAACACTACCTGTTCTTCGTCAATAAACACGAGCGCTTCATCTTCTTCATCTACATTGGATATCATACCTTCTTCAGCACCTAACCCTTGCACTGGCACTAACATTGCTGTTAAAAGAATGACAATAGTTAGTGGCAAACATTTTTTGACACTCATAGGCCCTCCTTCTAGTTTAATTAGTTTTAATTACCATTGTTTCTTTAAGTTTTAAGTGTCAAGCTGAAAACCTGTTTTATGCACGTATTTAATTGTTTTGATCTATTAACTAAATGGGATCACGAGCAACCGTTTTTCATTATACCACAAAATTTCAAGTTTGGGTCAAAATTAGGTCAAAAGTCCTAGTATTGTGTGCCCAAACTCATTCCGTGTTTTCTAATCCCAAAAATAAACTGGGGCTCTCCTCTTAAAAAAATATTTTTTGTAAAAAACCGTTCTGTAATGGCAGTAGAAATATTGCAGTGCCATCTCCTTACTTTTGATGCAGGCTATATGGCGCTTATGAATGACATTTTTTCTTTCTCAAGCTCCATGTTTTGGGTTATACTAAAGTTCAAGGGGCCGTCTATCCAAAGCATCCGAAGAACATTCACCGCTTCTAATAACCTTTAAAAGTTAATTTGGCTATTCAGTTAACAAGGAAAGCAAATTAAATGTGTGTTGCAATGCTTGAGCGAATATTTCTTTGCTCAAGGTCATACCAGCGGACCGATTTTGGAAAAGCTGCGTTCACTGTCTGACCGAACGCAGTGAGGGAGTTTTAACGCAGCCCAAAATCGGGAGCAT
>CAZARY010000201.1:0-3544 GCA_964487675.1 uncultured Clostridia bacterium
AGGAACAAGTAAAATAGGGAACTTGTTAGCTTCCTGCCTCCATAAATAATACCTACCAGGTGTCACAAGCCGGGAGCTTCCCCGGCTTTTTTTGTTGCATAAAAAGAATGTCAAAAGTGTGTACAGAAGAATTTTGAAGGTTTTTTAAGCAATTTAAGCTTTTACAAAGCTATTTTAATGCCAATATTTAAACTGGTTGACCCGACGGGTCTCGAACCCGTGACCCCCAGATTTTGATTCTAAGATGTTTAACCCCAGGTGCTGAAGGTCTTTTTTTACCTGATTTCCCGGAAATACGGAGCTACCCTCACGGAGATTATCAAACCTCAGCCAGAAATCATGGTAAGCTTGGAGGTTGACAAAAAACATAGTTATAATTAAAACAATACAATAAATTTTTTGAGTTAGAAAATTGGAGAATAAGAATATCCTTATGCTGCAGCTGACCCTTATCAACTATTTTAAGATCAATTAAGTCCGAGTAAATGGTGGCGGCGGTGTACTTTCCTACAGCGGATTGACACTATCATCGGTCTTAGTCCATTGCCAATTTAAACTTAAGCTGATATAATCATTTAGAGAATAACAAATCCATATGGGCCCGTAGCTCAGTTGGGAGAGCACCAGAATCGCACTCTGGAAGCCAGGGGTTCGAGCCCCCTCGGGTCCACCAATTTCGTTGTTCTATAAATTCCCGTGTGGCCGCTTTCCACGGGATTTTTTTTGTCCGACGCTCTCCCTTTGAATTTCCCAGTATTTGGAATGAATAGTCCTTTTGTAGTCACTTTTGGCTGGATCTTATTACTTTCTTCTTTGTTATTCGGAGTCATGACAGGTTCATTGGTTATATCTTTCCCACAATGAGGACATTGCCAGTAAAATCCAGGACCCTTGGAAGAGAAGGAAGTTCCATTACAGTTATAGCACACTTTTTTATTCATAATCTCCTCTCCTTTCTGTTTTGAGGTGGGGAAAGTTTTAATTATAGTTTTTTAAATATGGTTGTTTCGAATTCTGCTTATATTATAAAACTGTTAACATTTAAATACTTGTAATTTGATATGAAAGTAGAAAAAAATGTAACGAAAATGCATTTGTATTTTAGGTGGGGATTGTTATTATAAAGGTATTTATTGTGGAGGACGATTTCCAGTTTTGCCAGGAAATAGCCAGTTTTATACATAAAAAAATGGATGGTATGAGGGTGGAGTATTTTGCCCACAGAGGGGAAGAGTTTTTAAAGGTTATTGCTCAGAACAAACCCGATATTTGCATGATAGATATTGGCCTGCCCGATGTTTCAGGTGTTGATATTGCCCGCAGGATAAGAGAGCAGTACTTCGACAGTGATATAATCTTTATTACTGCCTATGACAACTATTTTTCCGAAGCAGTTAATGTCTATGCGGTGGACTATATAACTAAGCCCCCTGATTATAATCGGCTCCAACAAACTCTGCAAAGGATAAAATATACAAAAAGCGTCGTGGAAAATACAGTGGAAATTAAAACAGAAGATAAAGAAATACTTTTGTTGAAAGAAAAAGAAATACTTTTCATGGAATCTTATGGAAGGAAAACAATTATTTATACGGTGGATGGCATACAACATGTAGCTCTTCAGTCTTTAAACAAGTTTCAGCAAAAACTTAGCAGCTCAATTTTTTTCCGCAGCAGCCGTTTTCACATACTAAACTTGACGCAGATTCATTCCATTGAGCCTTTCACCAGGACTTCTTTTAAGGTACATTTTAACAATACCGAAATAACTGCTAATTTATCCAAAAAGCAATACCCTTGTTTCAGGGAAGAAATTAAAGAGCTTTTTAAAAATAGATAGAGGGAAGAAGAGATAACTGTTAAACTCAGGGTTGTACAATGCCAGTTTTTGTGGTGGGAGCGGAAATAAGGACAACACTTTTTTGTCTTTTTAAATACTTAAATAAGGAATGTAGTTTGTATGAAAGAGCTATTATCTCAGTTGTTTTTGTTTTCTATCCCAGAAGCTATTGCTGTTTCCTGGGTTATATTGGGGTTATTGGGTTCAAAAAGAATTATCAAGCAAGGTGTGATTATTGGAATTGTCGTGGGTACCGTTGTACTTATCCCTAGAATCACTATAGGAAGTTATGTACATAATGTTATGATATTTCTCGCTACATATATAGCCATGATAAGTTTACTTAAAATAAGTTATTTTTGGGAAAGAGTAGTTTCTGTTATAATAGCTATTTCGGTTTATTTAATGATCGAATTTATTAACATATTTATTTTTAGGCTTTTTATTGGTGATGAACTTTTTAGAATATTTGAGGATACCTATGTAAAATTCATGTGTTTTTTGCCCCAGCTGGGGGTGACAATTTTATTAGCATTTATCATATACAGATATAGCTTAGTTCTTTTCTTTAAAACAAAAGGCAGTGATTTTAATTGATTGATAAACACTACAAAGCTATTATTATGATATATGCCTTTCAATTAATTATTTTAGTAGTATTCGTTAACAATGTATTAATGGCCGAATTTGGCTTTTTCCAAATTGATACTGAAATTGTAGTTTACATATTTGGAATAATCACTTTTCTTTTAACTGTAGCAGCTATTTTTGTTATTAGAAGCATGCTTGCTCGGTTTCATGAGATGCAACAATATAAAATTAATGAGGAAAAGTATAAACACTTGAAAACACAAAACGAGCTTTACCGCCAGCATAAGCACGATTTAAAAAATCATCTTATTGTGATATCCGGATTATTGGAGGAAAACGAGTATGCCAAGCTTCAAAATTATTTGAATCATTATATCAATTTAACAAACAAGCAACTTATAACTATAGAAACTGGGGTTAAAGAGCTTGATGTTTTGTTATACGCTAAGATGAATGAAGCATGGAATCATAATATTGAGGTAAAGTTTGACTGTAATTCAAAACTGATGTGTAATCATAAACACATTCCCAACTTAGTGTCTGTTTTCTCTAATGTTTTAGATAACTCAATAAAAGCCTGCAAGTATAATCAAAAATCTCAACTTTTCATTGTTATTAACATTGAGGAAGACCCTCTTGATTATATTTTTACTGTTTCCAATACCTACGATCTTCAAAAGGAAAATTATTTGAAAGGTAAAGGAGTAGGTATACCAATTATGAATCGGATTGTCAAAAAATATAATGGAAGCACCAATTATCATAGAAATAATGGGATTTTTGAGGTAAAAATTGAAATACCAAAACACGAACTGTTGAGCAGTTAGTCATAACTGTGGGCTGTGGTACGTTAATAACGGAAGCTGTTTAAGTGATGTGGAAATTAAAGCCTTGTTTACAATTGTTAATTTACTTTCATCGCCTATATCACAACCAACTACTTTACCTTTTTGAAATCTATTCTCATCATTAATTTCATCTACACCTACAAAAATTGTTCCACCATTACTTGAATTCGAAAAGCTACTAACACTACAGCGAAATCTATGAACAAAGCAATTTGTCTGAACTGCCCTGAAAGAAAAACCAGTTTCTTTTTCAAAAGATAAATTA
>CAZARY010000202.1:0-3476 GCA_964487675.1 uncultured Clostridia bacterium
TTCACGCTCACGCAGCCACTTGACTTTGACACTATACCATGCCAAACCAAGAATTGCCATTCCCAAAACCATGCTTACTACTCTAAACACCGGATCAGCCCACATTTTGTCTTCCCCCCTTTTTACGTGCGAGCGGGTTTGAAATATCTATCCAAAAATGGCACAAACATATTCATGATCAAGATGCCAAAAGCGACGCCTTCTGCCAGCCAACCCCAGTTCCGCATAAGCATAATAATCACACCTATGCCTATACCAAATAGGATTTGTCCCCAGGCGTACCTGGGTGAAGTCATGGGGTCCGTGGCATAGTACAGGGACCCGATCACTACACTACCGGTAAATAATTGAAATAACGGGTTCAGCCCCATGGCCAACGAAACCACGAATACAGTTGCAAGCATACTCACCGGAATGCGCCAGCGAATATATTTTTTATGTATCAGATAAACGCCTCCAGCTATTAATAAAACGGCAGAAATCTCGCCCAGCGCGCCCGCGTGAAAACCGATTAAAACATCTGAAACAGGGATTGTCTCCCCCGTTTCCCAGAAATTGGTTAACGGTGTGGCTGTGCTAGCCCCATCTATCCTGTCTTGCCAGGGCGATAGGGCATTAGGAAAAGCAAATATTAAAAATAAGCGCCCCAACAATGCAGGATTGAACAAATTATGACCAAATCCGCCAAAGATCTCTTTACCCACAATCACACCAAAAACTACTGAAATGACAGCAGCATAAACCGGAGTAGATGGGGATAAGGTGAAAGCAAACAAAAGTCCTGTAACAACGGCGGATAAATTCTTTACTTTTAAAGGTTTACCTGAAAACTTTTGATATAAAGCTTCAGCAGCTACAGCTGCAGCAATAGAGGCAAGAATTAAGATAAAAGCCGACCACCTATAAGAGTACAGGGCAAACAGGGTAGCTGGAATGAGTGCCATCAAAACGCCTTTCATCATGGGCATATTATACGACCTCCTTACATTTTTAAAAAAACATCTCAAATTTGTAAAGTTATTTTGAGGTTTTATCTATATCTCTACTAGATTACTTTATATACCAAATTATCGAATTTTTTCACTTGAAGATTAACACATCATTCATGTTACTACAAATAATTATTATTGCTATAGGAGTCCGGGCATACTTGCAAAATCGGACGGCTTTGATTTTATCTGAAACCTTTACCGCTTCTTTGTCATTATATGCCAGTCTTTCATTGCCTGGGCCTGAACCTATGCAAGGAATTCCAAACCGTCCAACAATAGAAGTGGCATTGGTTTTGAATTTCTCATCGCTTAAGCTGAGCGCTTCTTCACTAGGGATTTTAATTAAAGTCCTCAATAAACGCAACCATTTCTTTTTCAATTTTCTTTTTCAATTTTTAGCTTTGGTTTTTAGTACCAATAGGTTACCCAATGCAATTCCTTACAAATAATTGAATTAAATCATCATACCCTGTACCCTCTTTGTAATTTATAAATGAGCTATTTCGGTTTTATATATAAAGGGGCTGACCCACAATTACAACTATTGCCTGGGTCAGCCCGAAAATAGCTAAAAAATAACAGGTGATTCTTCGAGTGTGAATATGCTAATATGATTTTTTACTTATCTTTCATAAATCCCAACCAATCGATTCATGCCGATCACATGGGGCTCTATTTTCTCCATAAGTTCCCACATTGTTAAACCAGGCTCTAAATCCATTTCTTCATCTAAAGCCAACACCCAAAAGAAATAATGATGAACCCCATGGCCTTCAGGGGGCATCGGGCCACCATACCCTTGTTTGTCAAAATTGTTTACACCCGCTGTGTAGTTATCTACACCTTCTGGAAGGCTGGTGACTGAACCTGGTATGTTGTAAAGCACCCAATGAACAAATCCATAAGTGCCATGAGCAATTAATGGAGCGTCCGGATCATGACATATGACCGCAAAGGACTTGGTCCCCTCCGGGACGTTGGCCCATTCCAAGGGAGGAGAAACATCTTCGCCTTCACCCGAATGCCGCTTTGGAATTTCTCCGTGAAATTTAAAAGCAGGACTAGTCAACTTTAACTCGGACAGAGCAAAACCCAAGCTAATCACCCTTTCTAAAAATATTTAACTACTTAAATGAAGCCATTTAAGTAATTGCTTTCAGGATCCAAACCTAATAACAGTCACTACAAAAAAATTAGTTTTCCCGAGGTTTGACAGCCAGGGTCATAGCCGTTCTTTCTTCTCCCTCAATCTCGATGTCTTTAAATCCGGGCACACAAATCAGATCAATTCCACTGGGAGCAACATACCCCCTGGCAATTGCCACTGCTTTAACAGCCTGATTTAATGCGCCAGCCCCAACAGCCTGCAGTTCTGCCATTCCTTCTTCCCTAATTGCTCCTGCCAATGCTCCAGCCACAGAATTAGGATTTGAATTAGATGAAACTTTTAACAACTCTGCCATTTTAATAACCTCCTTTGATCGTTTCAGCATAGTTTAATCGTTGTCGTATATATGATATTTCTCGATAATTGTCAATTTTCCTTTAATCACCATAAAATTTATTATTCCTTAACCCATTTCTTTGGGTTCACCCATACCATCTATCCCATTTATTTTTTGCCCAATACCTGCCCCTATTTGCCATGCCTTTTAGCATATATTCGGTCGTAGTGTTCTCCTTTTAGTGTGCGATAATATGGTAACAAAACTAATAAGGCTGCAATTAAACTGGAGGTAAAAAATTGATCACGGTAACTGTATTTTATCCAAACACCGAAGGTGACCGTTTTAATATGGATTCTTATTGCAACCAGTATCTCCCTTTGCGATAGCGAAAATTAGTGATCCACTAAAGATGTGGCATCCTTTTTCTATTATATGGTTATCAAGTTAAATCAGGATAAAATCCGTATTTGGTGTTACAATACTTTTGCTCATTACGTTTGCAAACTGTTTGCAATCAATCCTGCATTACATGGTGCCTAATAATTTTCCTATACAATAGGGTTGGATTGCGAGTGCAAGGTGCTATTTAAATTTTAACCTCTTGCCGATCCTTGGACCAAGAACCGGGCAAATACTTCCGGTGAAAGCTCTCGGAAAAAATCTTGTAACCCAACCTCATGCAGCACTTTACCCAGATGATTCTCTTCAAAAGTCTGTCCAATCAAAAAACTTTCCAGTTCACTGATATCTCTCCAGGTGAAAAAGTCCCCGTATATTTTGCATTTTTCAATTTTCCCCTTTTGGACATTCATTTTAACATTAATCAAACCACATGAGAATTTATCTACGGCTTCCAATTCAAAGTCTGGCGACTCTCCCCAATTCCATTCCCATTTGCTGAATTTATCATCAGCTCTTATTTCGATCGCCTTTAGTTCCTCCGGGCTAAGTTCATACTCCTCCACCCCTAGAGATTCAGAGATATGCTTTAAAATATAATTTTTCAAATCATAAACTGACATATCGTAGTCTAAAT
>CAZARY010000203.1:0-3454 GCA_964487675.1 uncultured Clostridia bacterium
GCTAAAAAATCGAGTAACCGGCCCTAGTTCGTGGCCGGTTACCCTTATCACTCCACCGGTTCACTTCTATGATCGAACCGGCTTCATCACGCGGAGGACGGTGTTTTTTCTGAATATTCACACTGATTGTTTTTATACCGCTTTAATTAAGTATACGCCTTTCTCCAAAGAAAAACTATTATCCGAAAGTATGATTTTTAAGTTTCTATCAAAAATGTGGGCATTTGTCTGCCTCTACAGGTTTAACCATGGGCGCCGCGCTTAAACCATTCATAAATCTTCCAGGCGTCAGGCGGGCACCCCAAAACCGCTCTATCTGCGCCCACAATTTTAGCCCCGCAGTTTCCAATACCAAATATTTTCTCCGGGCACTCCTTTAAGTCCTCATCGGTCAGCTTTTGACCCATAAAAGCCGTACCTACAGGATAATTATTCTCTCTTTCTAACCGCTTTAGAGCCGTTATGAAGCTGCCAAAACATGGAGTGCAGGCACCCTTATCAATAACTTCTATGCGTGAGAAGTCAAAAACACTTTCATTGTGGTCCTTTTTCTGACTTTCGGGTTGATTTGCCACAGCTGCCATGTGGTTTGGCGCTTCATGGGGAACCACTTGTATCGTTCCCCGATCGATTGGACCTAGTCCGTGTTCATGAGCATAAAGAATATGCTTAATTTCCTCAGGACGATACCCCAGCATCGGGGCAGCCACTGCATCCACCGCCACCTGATTGGTGCCAGCCAAGACCGTATCCAGTCGAACCGGTTCCCCACCGCCTTCCCAAGACAAAGAACACAAAGTGGCATCTGCTACCACCAGCTGCACAGGTATCACCGTGTTCAAATCCGCTATGCACTGTTCCAAATCCAGGCTGTGAAAACGTTTCTTGTCCTTATCGCTCAAACACCCTTTTAAGTTTTTCAAAGCCATGGTAAATTTCACCTGGCAGTGGCGTTTGAGCACCGGGGCATTGATCAGGCAGTCCGTTTCCAACACCGTCCGGGCTATTTGGGCCTGGTTAAGCGCTTTGCCTTCGGGAACCAAAATGTCTTCATAGCGATCCTTTTGTAAGTCCACTACTTTCACACCGTGTTTTTTGGCAATTTTATCAAGGCCAGACGTGCGAAACGCTTGGGTAGTCGAAGCACTGGTCGAGGACCCTTCTGCAATGACAAGTTCTTTAGGCGCAGTCTCTTTTAAATGTTCCAAGAGCAGGTCTATGAGTTCAGGATTAGTGATGGCACCGGTGCTGTGGGGTTTATCCATAACCAGGTTGGGTTTTACCAGTATTTTATTGCCAGGGGCTACAATACGACTGATACCACCCAAGTGTGACAAGCAGCCAGATAATCTTTCCTGCAGTGTTTTGCCTTTTTGAACGGCCACCAGGTTTTTTTGAGTTTCATGCATAGCGCTCAACCTTTTTTATTATTATGGTTAATAAGTTAAAAGAGAATAATTCCCATATTTGGTGCTGCTGTGGTTTCACTCAACCATTACTCAACCATTGCAGCACACATATAATTTGCCCTACCTTCGCAACTTGATAATCAGAGTTCCTATGTCAACCCGAAATTGTCTGGTCAGAATTCGTCTGATTAGGGGGCAATCGCTTCAGCTTCAAACTTGATAATATTGGAGATTCGGTTACCCAAGGCATTGTCTTCTTCCATTTGATACCCGTAAATTTCCATTTCCCATTCTAATTCAACCTGAGGGGTCAATCGAAACCAAATAACGCGGGTCATGCCTTCATCAAAATCAGCGCCTTCAGGCGGCCCAAAATCCATAGCTATCACATCATTTTCTTGTTCAATATGCACTTCAACTTGCTCTGCAGGGATCTCTTCAACCGGGTACCACTCTCTTGCGTGAGGATCCAGCCACTCAACTTCTAAATGGTCAGGTATATTTTGCCCGTAATACCTGACCCCCTCCAGGGCAGTATCCGCCGTGGAGCTGATCGGAAGAATGTAGCTTTCCCCTACATGCCAAACGACGTCCAGTCCATCCTGGTTTACTTTACCAACTTCTTCCCCTTCCGGCGCTCTTTCTAGCCCTTCAAAGCCAGTCACATCTTCCGGTATCCCCCACTGCATTGTCACGTGTTCCGTCACTTCTTCCTTTTCCTCTTCTACTTCACAACCGCCAATTAATAAAACAACCAGCACAAAACCAATGAACATGATCCAGGCAAATCTTTTCATTCTTTTCATAAATACAACCCCCTCTTTTGTTTTTTAGAGGCAGCAAGCGTTTTGCGTTACACACCCACTTCACACAGCCGCTATACTTCGCTATACCTCTTAAGAACAAGGGCTATATTTATATGTGCCAGGGATGTGTCAAATAGGGCCACAAATGAGACTTTCAGAGCGCCAGGCAAATTTTGTGCGCTATTATTTTTTTCATGTATAGGACATGTGCTGCAAATATTATTATATCATCATAAGATTTTATAACACAGGTGTATCTGAAGATTTTTGACACTCCCACAGCTAAAGCAGCGGTCTTTCTGCTACCGCTGCTCGCAAAAGTGGCTGACTCCGTCTTGTCAAAAACATGTTCATCGGCTTTTAGTGCTTTTGACTCATCCTCTTAAAATAGGTCTTAAAATAGGTCTGCAAATTCTTCGTACCCTTCTGCAGCCAGGTCTTCTTTTTCTACGAAGCGAAGCGCTGCCGAGTTAATGCAGTACCGAAGCCCCGTTGGTTCTGGGCCGTCGTTAAATACATGACCTAGATGTGAATCGCCATGCTTACTTCTTACCTCAGTTCTAGGTATGAAGAGGCCCCCATCATCCTTTTCTACAATATTTTCGGGAACCAATGGCCTGGTAAAACTGGGCCAACCAGTGCCCGAATCATACTTATCGGTGGAGCTGAATAACGGTTCTCCAGAAACAATATCTACATATATGCCGTCCGCCTCGTGATCCCAGTATTTGTTGTCAAAAGGTCGTTCTGTAGCGTCCTTCTGGGTCACTTCGTACTGGAGCTGAGTGAGCTTTTCTCTCAAGGCTTTATCAGATGGCTTCGTGTATTCTCGCCAAGAGGATTGATTTGCCATTTTCTCTTCACCTCCCAAATCAGTGTGATCAAAAAATCCAGATACAAAATAAGCAGCCAATGCAGCGACTACCATAATTACGACAACAGCAGCACTCTTGTATATTTTAACCACAATAACTCCCACCTTTATATCCTTTTTATTTATCCGTACAAATTATTTAAGAAAGCTGGATTATTAATGATTGTAACTATTATCATGTGTATTTATTGTATCATATTTTGTAAAAATGGAACATTAAAAAATATCAAAAAAATGTTTTAAATATAATGGGTATCAAATTAAATCAGAATAATTGCCGTATTTGGTGCTGCAATGCTTTCGCTCATGACTTTGCTGAACTGGCGGTGCCATGCTCCCGATTTTGGGCTGCGTTAAAACTCCCT
>CAZARY010000204.1:0-3440 GCA_964487675.1 uncultured Clostridia bacterium
CAGAACCGATAATGTAGTAAGTATCTTGTACATGACTGACCCAGTGCCTAATGGCTTCATTGGTTGCATCTTTCAATGTCTGGCTCCCAGTTTTGACCGCTTCCACCCGGGCTCCCAACAGCCGCATCCGGAATACATTCAGCTCTTGCCTTTTCATGTCTTCTGCTCCCATAAAGACCGTACACTGCATTCCGAGCAGTGCCGCCACTGTGGCAGTCGCCACACCATGCTGTCCAGCGCCCGTTTCCGCTACCAGGTGTTTTTTGCCCATTTCTTTGGCCAAAAGCCCCTGCCCAACCGTATTGTTAATCTTGTGCGCACCTGTATGCGCTAGATCCTCCCTTTTGAGATACACATGGAGCTGCCCCCCCAGGCGATGCGTAAGCTGCTCGGCATAATAAAGGGGTGTGGGCCTGCCCACATAGTCCTGGAGCAGTCCATTTAATTTCTTGTTAAATTCCCTATCGCCTGTATATTTTTCATATTCTCTTTCCAACTCTTCCAGGGGAGCGGCCAAAGTTTCTGGCACATATTTACCGCCAAATTCGCCAAAAAAACCCGATCTATCCGGAACCGTCTGAGCTAATTTTTTCAATTCTTTAGTTGTCCTCATCAATACGCCACCTCCAAATATTTTTCATAAACGCTCGCATTTTTGACAAGTCCTTTCTTGAACCCCTCTTAGACTTTTCTTGAGCAACGACACCATTAGCTTCAATACCGCTGCTGACATCAATGCCCCAGGGCCTGGTTGCCGACAGGGCAGAATAGATGTTTGCCGGCGTTAACCCTCCTGCCAGAATAATTGGTTTTGCTCTCTTCGCATTTTGCTGGTATCCATGATTGATTGCGTTGAACAATTCCCAGTTGATGATTTTCCCAGTCCCTCCATAATGATTTTTATCGTATGCATCCAACAAAAAAGCATCACAGACATCAAAGCCCGACGATATTAGTACACGAGAGTACTCTTTGGCGCTGCTGGATGCATTAGTAACTTGAAAAGCTTTAATGATTTTTATATCTTTAATGAAGTTTCGATTTTTAATTTGATGCGCCGCAGTTTTTTCATGCCAAGTCAGAGGTTTAGCTGTCGGTTTAAAGCTAAACTGGGGTTCCTGGTAATTATTGAAATTGTCACTGGACAATTGCCTTTTTAGTTCCAATAAATATGCCTTCGATTCCTCGCCGTGAAGTTGGATGAAATCCAGTTTGCTGTAAGCTGCAATTGCCAAAATTTCCTCTATGGGCTCGTTTACAAACACCCCGCCAACAGAAATGAACGGGGGCAGTACATTTGTAATTTCCCGAGCTTTATCCAGGGTTACTTTTCGCCTACTCTCGGCAAACACTAACCCAACAGCATGAACACCCAATTTTGCCGCAGTTTGGGCTTCAAAGGGACTGGTAATCCCGCAAAATTTTACCATCACCATTCTGTCCCGCTCCTTTTAACGCTCTGATTTTTTGACCCGGATAGTCACTTTTTAGCAAGCTTTCACCCACAAGCACACCCAACCTGTTTCCTTTTTCATTCATCTTTTGTAATTTTAAAATATCCTCCCGCGTTTTTATGCCGCTTTCGCTGACTACCGTTTTATCCGCGGGTATGTGAGGCAAGAGCGCTCTCGTGGTATCCAAATTGGTCTCAAAGTTTTTTAAATTTCTATTGTTAATTCCAATAATATCCGCTTCCACGCCCAGCGCTTTCTCCAGGTCCTCTGTTGTATGCACTTCTACTAGGGGTATGAGCCCTAATTTATGACTCAAGTCCACCAGCTCTTTTAGCTGCTCCCTGCTGACAATGGCGGCTATTAATAGGATAAGCGCCGCCTTCATCTCCCGGGTTTCATATACCTGATACGGGTCAATAATAAAATCTTTTCGCAAAAGAGGAAGATGGGTAGCGGCATAAACTTGTTGAAAAAGATGTTTGTCCCCGAGAAAAAAATCTACTTCTGTTACCACGGATATGCAGGAAGCGCCCGCCGATGTGTAAATCTTCGTCAGTTCATCTACATGAATTGAGAGTTCAAAAGCCCCTTTTGAAGGCGAAGCCTTTTTTATCTCCGCAATTATAAATGGCTCACTCGATGCAAACGTTTTAGTTTCTGTATTCGTTTGAACATATATTTGTCTGTACAGGGACTCGCTTCTATTGGCACATCCATAATCAGGGTGTTTTTTCTTATCTCCATTTCTTTCGCTGTATTCCACAGCTCGTCTCAAGTCAGCCATCCCTCTTTTTTGTTTTTCCCATTCAAGCCGCTGACGCTTTTTTGCCACAATCGCATCCAGGATCAACTTGTCTTCACCTCCCCCGCAATTTGCTTCAACTGCGCCAGCTTTAATTTTGCCTTACCGTTATCAATTTGTGTCGCTGCCATCTGGATGCCCTCTTCCAGGGTGCTCGCTTTTCCTCCGACAACCAAAGAGGCGCCCGCATTTAAAAGGACCACATCCCTGCAGGCTCCCTTTTCACCCTGGAGTATTTTGTTGATAATCTGGGCATTGTAAGCTTTGTCTTTACCTGCAATGGCTTTCAGAGGGGCTTTATTTAAACCATAATCTTCCGGGTCGATCAAAAAGTTTGTTACAACACCGTCTTCCAGCTGGGTCACTTTCGTAGCTGCACAGATGGAAATCTCGTCCATTCCATCATAACCGTGAACCACCCAGGCTTTTTTTGTGCCGAGTTTGGCCAAAACTTGAGCCATTAAATCCGTTAAACTGGCGTCATACACTCCGATCAATTGTTTAGCCGCTCCGGCCGGGTTGGTCAAGGGGCCGAGCAAATTAAAGATAGTTTTCAATCCCATCTCCCTTCGAGGCTCTTTGGCGTGTTTCATTGACTGATGATGTTTCGGCGCATACAGAAAACCAAAACCCACCTGCTCCAAGCACCTTTGGATGGTTTCCACTCCAATATCCAGGTTTACTCCCAGGGCTTCCAGAATATCCGCACTGCCGCAGGTACTGGAAACCGCCCTGTTCCCATGCTTTGCCACTTTTTGGCCGCACGCTGCAGCCACTAAGGCCGAGGCAGTAGAAATATTAAACGTATTGGGCGCATCTCCTCCTGTCCCACAAGTATCAATTACTTCCTCCGGGGGAAAGGGCAGTGCCACCCGGGTGCTGTGCGCTCTCATGGCTCGTGCAAATCCCGTCACTTCCGCAGCAGTTTCTCCTTTCATTTTCAGTGCAGTAACCAGTGATGCCATTTGAACAGGGGTCAACGACCCGGCTAAAATTTGCTGCATTAAATGCGCACTGGCTGTTTCGCTTAAGTTTTCCCCTTCCGTAATTCGGGCAAGCATGTCTTTTATACTTCCTGTTTCGTTGGCACCAAAATTTTCTACTTTAATTTCTTTTCGCGATAAATCCACCGGAAAACCCTGTCTTTTTTCCGCTGACGTCAGTCTTTTTGCCCGGCTATAGCT